>JBCBLJ010000077.1:0-16984 GCA_038520195.1 Planctomycetota bacterium | reverse complement strand
GCAAGATCCGAACTGATCAACAACGCTGTTGCCAGGAACTGGTCTGAGAGAACCGGCATGCCGACGGCAACCTGCAGCGATTCGGCAGATGCACCGGCGGCCCGCAGAAAGCCCGTGTGTCGTGGCAAGTTGTCATGAACAACGAAACTCAAGTTTCGCCAGACCTGCCCGGGCAACCCCGAGCCTTTTTCAAACCGCACAAACGAACTAACGTTTTGGAACCTCTCCAGACTGCCAAAGTAGCCGCCAGTGAGATTGAGTTCGTCGTGCTCTCCCACCGGCTGCCAGATTTCGAACACACCGATCGCCGACTCGCGAGCCCACGCCAGAAATGCCGCCAGCGAGACGATTCGACCACTGCGAAAGACCGGCACGACCAACGTGACGAGCCCTTCTTCTTCCGACATTTCGATCACCGGAAATCCGCTCGCGATCGACTTCTCGGCCGCGGCGTTCACCAACTCACTCTCGCACGTCGCCGGAACGGAGCCGTCGACGTCGATCACGAGAACATCCTTTAAGAAGGTCCCGCGAGACTCTTTTACCGCCGCCATTGATCAGGTCCCCACGGCTTCTTCTTGAGCCGCCTTCTTCGCTTCCAGCTTCTCGGCGTCCGCTTTTAGTTTCTTGTGATCCTGATCTTCCAAGAATTGGATCATGTCGGCGCGCAAATCGTAGTAGTTGTGATGTTCGAGGACTTCGGCACGAACGCGTGGCCGTTCAAACGGCATGTCAAAAACCTTTCCGACCCGGGCGCGGGGTCCATTGGTCATCATCACGACCTTGTCGCTCATGAAGAGGGCCTCGTCGACATCGTGCGTGATCATGAGTGTCGTCACTCGATCGCGGACGAGAATCTCCAACAGGATCTCCTGCAACTCCATCCGCGTGAGCGAGTCGAGCATGCCGAAGGGCTCGTCCAGCAGCAGCATCTTGGGTTTGAGCGCGAACGCGCGGGCGATGCCGACACGTTGCTGCATTCCTTGGCTAAGCGCGGAGGCTCTGGTGTAAAGGCTGTTACCGAGACCGACGAGCGTTAGATAGTAGGCGGCGATGTCACGACGTTCGGCGCGCGACCCATGCGGATAGACTTGGTTGACGCCAAGCATCACGTTGTCCATCGCCGTCATCCATGGCATCAGACAGGGCGATTGAAAGACGACCCCTCGGTCGGGACCGGGACCTTCGATCTCGTGATTGGCGACCACCACGCCGCCTTCGGTAATCGGGTTCAGACCCGCGACCATCGTCAGCACGGTGCTCTTGCCGCATCCGGAGTGGCCGAGCAAACAAACGTACTCGCCCTCTTCCATGTTCAGATTAAAGTCTTCGACGATGACCGCCGGACCGTTGGGCGTATCATACGTTTTGCCCAGCCGGAACATCTCGACATAACCAGCCATGATTCCGCCTCATACGGGTTGCGATGGAAACAGCGTGTTCGGGGTCGCCGTCGCCATCGGGAAAAGTGGGAAAAGGAAGTTGGATCGTTTCCTCGATCAGGGTGACGCCATCGGGCCGCGCGGCAGCTGCAGGCTTTTTGGTTTCAAGTCGGGAAGCTTGATCGGTGGCGCTTCGGCCGCCATCGCCTCTTCGTCTCGGGTTTTCTGACGAACGGACACCAAGTAATTGGTCACGGCATTCCGCAAGCCCTTGAATGTCTCGTTGTGATTGAGTTCGGTCTTGCTCCGCGGACGGTCGAGTTCGACCGCAAAGGCCGGGCCGAGTGACGCGCGCGGCCCCGGGTTGAGCGGTACGATTCGGTCCGCCAAGAGAATCGCTTCATCGACGTCGTTTGTAATCATCAAACACGTCTGACGTTCCTCTTCCCAAATCTTCAGGATCTCTTCCTGAAGCGTCGCCCGAGTCAGGGCGTCAAGAGCGGACAGCGGCTCATCGAGCAACAGAACTTTCGGCTTCATCGCGAGCGTTCGGGCAAGTGACACCCGTTGCCGCATCCCGCCGGAGAGTTCATGAGGCCGACGGTGTGCGGCGAAGCCCAAACCGACCATCTCGATAAACTTCTCGACGTGATCCCGGCGCTCGCCCTTGGGCCATCGGCGGAAGACTCGATCCACCGATAGGGCGATGTTGCCGCGGACGGTCAACCAAGGCAACAAAGAGTAGTTTTGGAAGACGATCCCCCTTTCCTCGCTGGGTTCGGAGATCACTTTGTTCTCCATCACAATCTCACCGGAGTCTGCTTTCTCCAGGCCGGCGAGCATCTTCATCAACGTGGTTTTACCGCTCCCGGAAAACCCCACGATCGCGAGAAACTCGCCCTTGCGAAGATTCAGATTGATGTTCGTGAGGACTTCATTGCGTGTGACCCCACTTCCGTATCCTTTGGAAACACGGTTGAGTGAAATCAACGGCTCCGGTGCGGCGGGTTTGCTTTGGCCCGCTTGAATCGTCGGCTTGGTGCGGTCTAGGACGGCTACGCTCATCTTTGTTTTCCTCGTTTCGTTTGGTTTGTCGGCCATTGCTATGCAGCGGCTGGATTGCCGAAGCTGACGAGGTTGCGAAGAAAGATCATGATTCGGTCGAGGACCAATCCGATCACCCCGATGATGATCACGCTGAAGGTGATCCGGGCGTAAGTGAGACTGCTACCGTTTTGGAATTCGTCCCAAACGAACTTGCCGAGCCCCGGATTTTGCGCGAGCATGTCGGCGGCGATCAAAACCATCCATCCCACACCGAGGCTGATCCGCAGGCCGGCGAACATAAGAGGCAGGCTCGCAGGCAAGATGATCTTGTAGAGCTTTTGCCACCACGAAAGTTTCAAGACCGCGGCCACATTCATGTAGTCTTTGTCAACGCTTGCAACTCCGAGGGTCGTGTTAACGAGCGTCGGCCAAAGCGAGCACAGCGAGACGGTGACGGCAGAGATCAAGAACGCTTTTTGCACGATCGTTTCGCCGGGCTGAGCATCCGCGTAAGCCCAAACGATGACCAGAAAAGCCAGTGGAAGCCACGCGAGCGGGCTGACAGGCTTGAAGACCTGAATAAACGGATTGAGGGCCGCGTTACACCAGGGATTCATCCCACAAAGGACACCGATCGGAACCGCTATCAAGGTGGCGATGCCGAAACCCACAAAGACCGTGCACAAGCTGGTGACGATCTGATCGACGAACGTCGGTGCACTCGAGGGCCGGAAGTTTGCTGCCTGGATCGCCCTCTTCTTCATCAGCGGGACGCTCGCAAGCAGCCGTTCTTTCTTTTCTCCACTCGCCGACGCCGCCTGCTTCTCGGCCGCCTTGGCCTGCCTCATCCAGTCCCGAGCTTCACGCTTCTTCTCCATACGTTTCTCTCGGTCAGCTCGCCTCTGCTCAAAATGCATGGCAAACAAGTCTTTGCCGGCGTTCCAGGTGTCGCCGGGGCTCGGCAGCCGCATGCTGTCGGTAACAACCGCCTTCGCCGAGGCCGACCAAAGCACCAGAAAGATGCAGACCGCTGCGATGGGGAGAAGTATGAATTTGGCGATGCCCTTAAGCTGCTCCTTGATGTCCTCCCCGGCGATCAAACGCACGAAAGGTTCAAGGATGGGCAATCCCGCGACGGTACAGAATTTAAGCGCGCTGCCGCGCCAGTTGACGTTTGCCATTTTCGCCTAGTTGGTTTTGTGTGTTCGGTTTGGTTTCCGCCGGTGCGATCCGGTAATCGCGTTGCTCGGGATCCACGGCCGGGCCGGACGTCAGGCACCGGACCAAAACGTCCGGCCCTCGTTGGCCGCTTCCCGAACACGCAGGGTGAGGCGGTCACCCCGCATGAACGTTTCTCGAAGTCGCGGCGTCGCCGGTGTACGACACCGCTACTTCGCTACTGCTTTGACAACTCGGCCTCGTCCTTATTGCCGATCGCAAAGCTGTTGATGTACCCGATCGGGTCCTTCGCGTCGTACTTGTTGCCATCGATGAAGTCCGTTGTGACCTCGCGATAGCCGTCATACTCGTCCGCGGGAAAATCCTCCGGCGTCGCCTTGCCTTCGGCGATCAACATCTCGGCCGCTCTGCGGTAGATCTCTGGCTTATAGATCTCCTTGGCGGTCTCGGCGTACCAACTTGCCGGCTTGGCATCGGTGATCTGGCCCCAACGACGCATTTGAGTCAGGAACCAGACGCAATCGCTGTAGTGCGGATAGCTTGCGTAGTACTTAAAGAAGACGTTGAAGTCAGGCATCTCTCGAACGTCGGTCTTCTGAAAGACAAAGGTGCCTGTCATGCTGTTGTCGATGACGTCTTCATCCGCGCCGACATAGTCTTTCATCGAAAGGATCTTGGCGGCCTCTTGGCGATTGACGAGTGTCCCATCGGCGTCGGTTTCATCGAGCCACTTCCCGGCCCGAATCAGAGCCTTAATGATCGCCAAGTGAGTGTTAGGGTTCTTGTCGTTCCATTCCTTGGTGACACCGAAGACCTTCTCGGGATTGTTGTTCCAAATGTCGTAGTTCGTAGTGACCGGAACGCCGATCCCCTTTACGACCGCCTGCTGATTCCAAGGCTCGCCGACGCAGTAGCCAAGGATTGTTCCCGCTTCGAGCGTGGCCGGCATTTGCGGTGGCGGCGTCACCGAAAGGATGACGTCGGCATCGACGGTCCCTTGAATGTTGTCGGCGGTGTACATACCCGGGTGAATTCCGGCGGCCGCCAACCAGTAGCGAATCTCATAGTTGTGCGTGCTCACGGGGAAGACCATCCCCATGTTGAAGTCCTTGCCTTCCTGCTTGTATGAGTCGACGATCGGCTTGAGCGACGTCGCGGGAATCGGGTGCTTGGGAGTTTCGGACTTCAACGCCTCATCGTTGGCCTGCATCTGCTCCCAAATCTCGTTACTAACGGTGATGCCGTTGCCGTTGTAATCGAGACTGTACGCAGTGATGATGTGTGCCTGTGTGCCGAATCCGATGGTCGCACCGATCGGTTGACCGGAGAGCATGTGAGCCCCATCGAGCTGGCCATCGATCACGCGGTCAAGCAAGACTTTCCAGTTCGACTGGGCCTCGATCTCGACGTTCAGACCCTCGTCGTCGAAGTAACCTTTTTCCTTCGCGATGACGAGAGGGGCACAGTCTGTCAGTTTGATAAAGCCGAATTTCAGGTTGGGCTTTTCAACGTCTAAGAGTTCGACGATAGCTTCGTCACCTATGTCGCGGGTGCCGTCGGCCGCCGAGTCATCGAGAGAGACATCGCTCTCGAGATCTTCGAGGGAAACGTCTGAATCCCCGCATCCGACAGTCAACGCCGCCGAGGCAAGAAGTGAAAAACACAGAAAACGTGGCAGAAGCCACTGTGCTCGGGAAAACACGTGGGTTGCTCCGAATAGAGGGAAGTAGATCGGTCGCTCCCAGTACCGCCTCTACCGGAGCATCAGTCGCGTCAAATGCGACCATTTGGACCCCTGTACGCACGATTCGTACCAATTCAGCGGCCGCGTTGGGATTCTTGGGGCCGGCGACGATACGTTCGCCTTCGGTGCAGCTAGTGTTAAAGAACTGCGCTTTAGCGTTTTTGTCGTTTGCATCCGTTTTTTTGCGACCGCTCGGTTCCTGATCATCTGCGCGTTTCTTGTGCAAGCCCGAGGGCCAACCGTAAAGTTGGAGGGTTAGGGTGATACCGAATATTTGGATTGTGGCGGGAACGGAAAAAAGTTGCGAACTTTGGGGTATTCATTGGACGATAGCCGGAGTGTCGTCGGTTTGCCGGGCCGACTGGATGTTCCCGATGATGCGATCGCTCTCCTAAGAGGCGGCCCGAAGTGCTCGCACCGTCGCGGAGAAACCCGCAACACCACCCGATCACGCCAAGTGATCGTCCAATTCCGAATGGAAAGGAGTCCATGCGATGCGTTCGAAAAGAAACGCTGGGCGTTTCCTTGCGCTTGCAGTTATTGCAGGCCTGAACGTCCCCGCCATCGCTCAACAGTCTTACGGTCTGCAAGATACCTATGTTGAGGATGCCGCCGTACAAACGGTCGCCGCCAACGAGCCACTCGTTGACGCGATCTACGGCGATACTACCCCCGAGCCCCCGGCACCCGTCGCTGAGCCCGTTGCGATCCCGATGGATCAGGCCGCGCCGGCGCCGGTCGCTGAGATTCCAGCCGCGGAAATGGCTCCGGCCGTGATGCCGAGCTGCAACTGCTGCCCAACGCCCTGTTGCACCAAGGAAAAGAAGGAAGCCGCCACGGCTGCGATGAAGGGCGCCTACAAGGGGCTTTTCTACGCAAACGATTTCAGCTACCTGAACGATCCTTGCTACGACGGCCCCTCCTTCTTGGGTGACTCACTCAAAGGACTGATGGGTGGCAAGCTGGACATCGGCGGTGAAGCTCGCATGCGTTATCACAGCGAGAACAATCACCGTGGCCTCGGGCTGACCGGCAACGATGACAACTTCTTTCTCACGCGTTATCGCATGTTCGCCAACATGCGACTCAACGAGAACTTCCGCATCTATGGTGAATACCTGTACGCGGACTCGGGCGGAGAAACGTTCAACAACCGACCGATCGAAGAGAACCGGGGCGAAATTCAGAACTTGTTCTTGGACACGCGGCTTCTCGATGGCTTGAGCCTTCGTGTCGGTCGTCAAGAACTCTTGCTCGGAGCGCAACGATTGGTTTCGCCGCTTGACTGGGCAAACACGCGACGAACGTTCGAGGGTTATCGCGGGACCTACCAGGGCGACGAATGGACCATCGATGGTTGGTTCGTGAACCCGGTGAACCGAAATGCCGCTACCGAAAGCCGAATCGATGACGCGAACTTCGATGTCGACTTCTGGGGCGTGTACGGATCGAAGGCCGGAACGCGATTTGGAACCGTCGACACCTACTACATGGGCTTGAGCAACGAAATCCTCAACTTCGACTACCACAACCTCGGTAGCCGTGTTGTGGGATCAACCGATGGCGGTTGGCTCTACGAGTACGAGGGTGCCTACCAGTTCGGAACCAACTCGGATGGAAGCAGCCACGACGCGGCGTTCCTGACCGGCGGTATCGGCCGCAAGCTCAGCATCTGCACCGGGTGCGGAGAATGGAACCCGATCGTCTGGGCATGGTACGACTGGGCATCCGGTGAAGAAGACCCCAACGCAGTTGCACGTGGTGACAACGGTTTTGATCACTTCTTCCCGTTAGCTCACAAGTACAACGGCTTCATGGATTTGTTTGGTCGTCGAAACTTGCACGACATCAACTTCCAGTTCATCACGCCGATCCTTGGACCCAAGGTCAAGCTGTTGCTCTGGTACCACCACTTCTTCCTCGACCAAGCGACGACGCCGTACAGCGTCGTGATGACGCCGTTCAACGCGGCCAACGCTGCGGGCGACCGAGAATTGGGTCAGGAGATCGACGTGCTGTTTAACATCGCGATCAATCCTCGCAACAGCGCGTTGATCGGTTACTCGCACTTCAATGCTGGTGACTACTACGACACCACCGCCGGTGTTCCGACCAGTGCCGACGCCGACTTCTTCTACTTCCAAATCCAAACTCGGTTCTAAGCCGAGTCGAGCGATCGCTGAATCGAAAGCCGCTCGCGTCGAACGTCGACGTGAGCGGTTTTTTCATGCGCCGACAAAGTCCGCGCACCAGTCGGTTTGCTAGCGTCGTGCTGCCCCCACAATTGGGCTGGCGTTGCCGGATGGGTATGCACTATCAGCGGACAGACTCTATTGAATGCAAGCGCAAGACACGTCACGGAGGACGTCGTGCAAACCATCAAGACTGCCGCCATCGTTGTACTGATGCTGACCGTTCTATACGGCGGCTACGTCTCGTTGACCACTCCACCGGAGCCCCTGCCGGAGGAGGTCCAAGAATACTTGGTCATTGAGGAATCGAACGGTGAGGGGATTGCGGGTCCGGGTCTCGACCTGAGCGAACCACCACCGATGCTCGCCGACGCCGCGATGACCGGCAATGAACTCGCCGCGACCGAGTTGCCGATGGCTCCCGCGATCGATCCGCCAACCTTTGGGGCATCCTTCGGAGACAACACAGCGCCCGATGCGACCGGAACGCCTGCGTCCGCCGCGTCTTTCAATGTGCCGTCGGCTTCGCTTTCCATCTCGGATCGATCCCCGACTCCAACCGATTCCCTCACGTTGCCCACCGCTCCGACGTCTTCGGTCGCCGCCACTCCGTTGCCACTCCCTGCAAGTGTGACACCGGCGATCGGAGGAATCTCCGCCGGCGAAAACGCGCCACCGAACACCGGACAAGCGTTTACGATGCCCGATCCCAACGTCGCCGCCGCGAACTTTGTCCCCTCAAGCCAACCGTTCGTCGGAAACCCGATTGCCGGCGAGGACGTTTCGGCGGCTGACAGCCCCGTACCGCCAACGGCCGAGAACGCCGCGTCACTTCCGCCACCGACAAAATCGCCGACCGGCCAGTTGACCAACGCATTCGTCACCGCCGACGCAATGTATGGAAAGGGCCAGCTCAAGGAAGCGCTCGCGACACTGAGCGTGTTCTACGGAACACCCAACCTCAGTCCACTCGAACGTGAACAACTTCTGAGCCGCTTGGACCCGCTCGCCCGAGAAGTCATCTACTCCAAACGACACCTGCTTGAGCAACCGCACCGCGTCACCACGAACGAAACTCTGCCGCGTATTGCAGAGCGTTACAACGTTCCATGGGAATTGCTCGCCAACATCAACCAAGTCGATGACCCCGTGACGGTGCTCCCGGGCACTGAACTCAAAGTGGTGCGAGGCCCGTTCCGCGCCGAAGTGAACCTCGCCACCAGCGAACTAACGCTCTTCCTGGGCGATCTTTACGCCGGACGATTTGCGGTCGCGATCGGAAACGATCCGCCCCCCGCGCCCGGCACGTTTTCCGTCCAAGACAAGCAGCCGTCGCATGTCTATTACAACCGGGAAGGGGTCCCTGTCCCGGCCGGAAGCCCCGAAAATCCCTATGGAAAAGCGTGGTTCGACCTGGGCGGAAGCGTCTGCATCCACGGCAGCCCCAACACCGTTCGTCCGAGCGAGACCGGGTGCATCAGCTTGGCCGGCGACCACGCCCAAGACCTCTACGGGATTCTGACACAGGGTTCTGTGGTGACCATCCGTCGGTGATACTCTGCGTGCCGGGAAGACGAAGACCGTCGACTAAAGAATCACCCGGTCTCTCGCTATCACGAACGGCTTGGACTCGACGATGCAATACAGCAAAGAGGCCCTCCTGGAATTGCTGGGCTCCGAATCACTCAAGCGTGGCGACTTCACGCTCGCCAGCGGCAAAAAGGCGTCGTACTACCTCGATTGCCGACGAATCACCTTGCATCCCGTTGGTGCCAACCTGATCGCCCTGGGAATGCTCTCGGTTTTGCGCGATCGAGACACGCTACCGGCCGCCGTCGGAGGAATGGCTATCGGCGCCGATCCGATCACCGCCTCCATCGTGACACTTGCCGGCCAGCACGATCTGCCACTGAAGGGATTCATGGTCCGCAAGGAACCCAAAGGACACGGCACGGGACAGCAAGTCGAAGGCCCCGTCGAGCCCGGCCAAGAAGTTGTCATCGTCGAAGACGTGATTACCAGTGGCGGCAGTGCGCTCAAAGCCGTTGATGCGGTCGAAGCATTCGGATTGAAGGTCCGTGAGGTGATCGCGATCATCGATCGGCTAGCCGGCGGTGAGGAAGCGTTTGCCGCGCGCGGGCTGAAACTGACCACCCTCACGACCATCCGTGACTTTGGGATTGAACCCGAATAGGGCCGTCAAATCAGATGGCCGAAAAGCCGGCGTGCGTCGACCACCGTCGCCCGCGTGTGAGAGGAAGAAACGTGGAAACCTCGTTACACCAGCACCTCAAGTTGCACTACGCCGGCAATGAAGAAGGCTGCACGGAAGTCCCCCTGGGCTCGTACCGGATCGACGTCGTTCGCGGAGACGAACTCATCGAGATCCAGTGTGCGTCTTTATCCGCGATTCGCACCAAGATTCGTTCGTTGCTCAAGCGGCATGTCGTTCGCGTCGTCAAGCCGGTGGTGCTGAGAACGCGGATTGCAAAAAAGCAGACCGCCAGCGGCAAAGTGGTTTCGCGACGGATGAGCCCCAAACGCGGTGACGTGCTGGACTTGTTCGATGACCTGATCTACTTCACCCGGGTCTTTCCGCACGAAAACCTGGTCCTCGAAGTCGCCCTCGTACATGTCGAACAGATTCGAGTCCCGAGGCGCGGACGTCGACGTTGGCGCCAACGCGAATACAAGGTTCAGGACATCGGACTGGAAAAGCTCGATTCGACGCTTGAGTTGCGTTCACCCAGTGACCTCCTGAACCTCGTCCAGCTTCAAAGCGACACCGACTTTAATACCGCGGACATCGCAGCCTCGACCGGTAAACCACTCTGGTTTGCACAAAAGATCGCCTACGTGCTCAAGCACACCTCGGCGATCGAAGCCGTCGGTCGCAAGCGATCGGGCATTCTGTACCGTGCTGCGTGAAATACGAACAAGCGTTTGCAAACGTAACATTTCGTGTTACAAAACGGCATGAACAGTGATCTGGCAATCGCACTTCACATCGTTGGATTCCTGACGGCGAGTGATGGGCGTTCATTGACGTCGGAAACGCTGGCAAGCACGTATGGGACGAGCCCCGTCGTCGTGCGGCGGATTCTCTCAAAGTTGAGCAAGGCGGGTCTGGTCGAAACGCGACGCGGCAGCGGAGGTGGCAGTTTGCTCGCGCGCTCTTCTGACCAAATTGACCTTCGGCAGGTTTACGAAGCGGTCAGCGAAAACACACAGCTATTTCGTCGTCACCCCGGTGACGAGAGCGGCGTCGCTAGGGTCCTCGCCGACTACATCGATGAACTGTACGCCGAAGCGGAGGAAGCCCTGATGGCAAAACTCGAATCAGTCTCCGTCAAGCAAATGGACGCCATCGTGAAACCGCGGATTTGCGGACGAAAGAGTTAATTCCCACTCAAATGTAACAAAAGAGGTTGCTTAAAATGATTGCGGCAGATTCCTCGCGTGTTGGTTGGGCCGGAGTGATGCTGAAAATCACAGCGTTCCTTTGGGTCATTTGGGGGCTCGTGCATGTCCTTGCGGGTGTCATGACAATCTCCCAGGACACTCCCGAGGCGGTGCAGGGCATCGCCGATGCGGTCGCCCCCGAAACGTTGGATGTTTTCTATCCCGATGCGGCGGGCGCGATCATCAATCAGCATGGATTCAACTTGCTGTGGATCGGTGCTGTCACAACCATCTGTGCGGTCTTTGTCTGGCGTCGGTCGAAGCCCGCGATTTTCCTGGCTGCGCTTGTCGCGGGACTCGCTGATATCGGCTACTTCCTGTTTATGGACCTTGGCGGCCACGTGCACTTCGTGCCCGGCACCGTTATGACACTGATTTGTGCCGCCGCCATCGGGCTGAGCATCGCATCCGTGATTAGCGATCCGACGGCGAACCAAGAAGCAGACGCTGACGCGTAAACCCATCGCGCAAATGGTCGGCTCCCATGAATGGGATCGATGGGCTACGCTCTCGTCATGTCGAAATTGCACGCTGACTACTACGCCGACCAGATGGTGCAAGTCACCACCGAGTTAGCCCAAAACGACCTGATCGCCGAATCGACCTACCGGTTGCGATTGGCCGCGCCGGAGATCGCTTCCCGCGTAGTGCCGGGGCAGTTTGTCATGATTCGTCTCGCGGGTACTGACCAGCCGCTGATCGGCCGCGCGTTGGCGGTGTGGGAAGTGATCGACGGGCCCGACGGGGAACCACACTGGATCGATTTGATCTACCTCAAAAAAGGCAACTTCACCAAGCCTTGCGCCGAAAGTCCGCTCGGAACCCGTGTGACGGTCTGGGGACCGCTCGGCAACGGATTCTCGGCGGTCGAGTGCGACCACCTGATCATGGCCGTCGGTGGCATCGGGCAAACGCCGATGCTGTTGCTCGGTCGTGAAGCGAAGGGGGACCAGTCGTTCGATCGCCCAAACGGTTGGGCCAACAACGTTGAATTGATCTACGGAGCGCGACGCGCGTCGCTGCACGCTGGCGTCCCTGATTTCGAATCGGCAGGATTCAAGATTCAGCTGTGCACCGACGACGGCTCCGCCGGCGAAAAAGCACTCGTACCGGATGTCGTTGCACGACGCTTGGATGAGCTCGCGGCCACCGGCGCTTCGATACGAGTCGTCACTTGTGGTCCCGAGATCATGATGGAGAAGATCGCGGAAATTTGTGGACAGCGTGGCGTCGCTTGTCAGGTCTCAATGGAAACGCCGATGGCTTGCGGGATCGGAATCTGCTTTTCCTGCGTCGCCAAAGTCAGGCAAGATGATGGCGAATGGGACTACAAACGAACTTGTGTCGAAGGCCCTATCTTTGACGCCGAAAAGATTGTCTTCTCGTAGCTCGCCATCGATCCCGCAATCACCGCGATCTGGCCCGAAAGACGGTTCGCAGAATCGCTATTTCGCAAGTAGATGTTTTTGGAACCACTGGAGAGCTTCCAGATAGACGCCTGCGAAATTCCCTCCGAGATCATGTCCGGCACTTTCGTAGAGCACAAACTTGCTCTCGACACCGATGTCACGCATCTTTTCATGAATCTGACGACCCTGCTTCGGCGGCACCAACTCGTCTTTTCCACCTGAAATGACCAAGCAAGGCGCGTCATCGGGTGTGACGAAATAAAACGGCGAAACGTCCCGAGCCGCTTCCTTGGAAATATTCAGTCCAGGGTATCCGCGATAGCGTTCGTGCAAGCCCGGTGTGCTCCACACATACTCTGTGATGTCGGACGGTGGAACCAGCGCGACGCCGGCCGCGATCCGACTGCTCGACCGATCGACAATGTCTTCCGCGTTTGGGTCACCGTCATCGCCCGTTGTCGCGAGCATGAGTGTCAAGTGTCCGCCGGCACTCATCCCCACCACGCCAATGCGAGCCGGGTCGAGTGATTCCTCTTCGGCCGAACGGCGGATGTTGCGAATCGCACGTCGAACGTCGGAGACGGCTTCGGCAATTGAATAGCGAGGGCTACTCCCGTGGCGGACGGCGTAGCAGGTGAATCCGGCAAGTTGAAACGGCGCGATCACTTGCCTCGTTTCGTTCGGTGGCGTCCATTTTGATCGCCAGCCACCACTGACGATGAACACCACGGCCGCACCATTTGGTTGAGCTGGTTCAAAAACATCGTACGTTAGCGCGAGCCCATCCTTGTGTCCATAAATCACTTCACGGACATCGGACGCTTGAGCGAAAACGGCTGTCGCAAAGATCAAGATGGGAGAAAGGCAGCGCATCAAAGAACACTCACTCGCGGCGAAACGGTTGAGAGGCAGACAGAACGTTCATGCCAACTCCGCCGACTCACGATCGATGGCCGGGTGGACCCGGTTGGACCCAAGGGTTCATTCCACCCGACCGCGTTGTCGTTACATGAGCCGTCCGTTGCCTCAGATCAGAGGACTCCAAATAGGACCGTACACGGGTTGATCCTCACTCTCGGCTTCGCCTTCGCTGAGCCAATCGGATTGAGTCATTTCGTCCACCGCCTGATCGACGGACTCGGCGTCCCACTGCGAAGCGGCATCATCCCCCGCTTCATCGAGGGTGCTCGGGCTCAAATCGACCGGCGCTTCGGATTCGACTTCCTCGACGCGAAGAACATCGGTTGCTTCGCCTTCGAGCCCCGATTGATTGGTCAACCCAGCGAGATGATTGATGATGGCCAGGGCGTCGCGAACCGTCGCTTCGCCGTCACCATTGACGTCAAAGTAGTGTTGATCGGGGGAAGGCGGGAAGAACGGCAGCGTCCCGTCGTCTTGCACGGCAAGCCGATTGATCGCCGCGAGCGCGTCCGAAGGACTCGCACTACCGGAACGATCGATGTCGAAGGGATCCAAGGGATTCTGCCAGATCGAACTGTTCGCCAATTGAATCGTCACCCCGTCACTGGTGAGTGTGTGCGTCGGGATACCCTCGGAAAGCACCGGTGCACCGATGGCCCACGTCGATGAGAGCGACAGCGTGTCCTCCGGCCCGACGGTAAGCGTCAGCGTATTAAGCTCGTCGGTGATTGCCTGAACGCGTTGCGGATCGAGGCTCAGGACCTGCCGGTCAGAATCGGACAAATCGATGTGCTCGATGTTTCGCAGCCTGATTCCTCCGGCGGACTCCATTGGCAATTCGCCAGCGGCAAGCAATGCGACCACGTCTAACCCGTCACCGCCGTCAACCGATCCGCCAGCCATGGTTTCGAAGGAGATCTTGTCGTCACCGCCGTCGGTATTGATGAGGACATCATCGCTCGACAACGCTTCGACAAAGACCGCTTCGCTACGGTCGCCCAACGTCACAGTGGCCCCGCCGGGCTCACTGAGCGGTGAACTTCGCAAGACCTGGCCACTCACTTCGTCAACGAGCACCAGTTGATCGTTATCCGTTCGGACCCGGAGATCATTTAGAACAGAGTCCAGCTGGACGAGCGCGAAGATTCGCTGTCCCGCAGAGGCGTACGCCGGATCACTGCGAACAGGATCGACATTCACGTAGACCGAACCGATCTGGTTGCGATCCACTTCAAAGTCCAGGGGAGTACTGACGGTGATGACTTGTTCCTGATCCCAGTTGTCCGGTGTGAACGTTAATTCGGGCGGCAAGAAGACCGCCTCGGCGACTTCGCTCCCATCGATCACGACCAACACATCCGATTGAGGACGAGACCCAAGCCGCACCGTGAAACTGTCATTGAGACCGAGTTCGTCGACGATCGTTGATCCGTCGGTCTCCTCCAGCAAGATCATCGGCACGTCATCATCCTGCAGCACGACGGGTACCGACAGATCCTCGAGGCCAGCGTAGGGACCGTTGCTGGAGACCGATGCGACGATCGAAAACGTTTGCGATGGTTCGACCGTGTCGTCGTCAATCGGATCGACCACGACGTTCTGCGCGATGTTCCAGTTGCTAGGTGAAAACACTAGTTGGGTTGGCGTCATATTCACTTGACTGGTGTCGCTGATTGCCAGATTGACGGTGACTTCGGTCGCCGGTTCGGTGAGCAGCCGCAACCCGATCATCTGCTCGACGCCATCTTCCGTGAGCTCGATGGATTCCCCGGTGAACTCAAACCCGGGAATCTCGTCATCGGCAACGGTCACGGGCGCCGTGACAATCGGGTGACCGATACCGTTGATGGTCAAATTGACTTCGCGAGCCCCGCTGACGACCGCGTCATCAATCGTGCCAATTTCGAAGTCAACGAACACTCTACCCTCGGGAAATTCCAGCGAGGCTGGCACATCGAGAATGCCGGGAATGTCCGTTGTGATCACCGCGTTTAATTCGGTCGCGGTGTTTCGGGAGAGTCTTGCCGAGACGGTGTCGGTACCCTCAAGCAACGAATCCTCGTTGAGTTCGAGCGTCAGCTCGGGGATGTCATTCTCGATCACCTCAAACGTCACCGAGTCGGCCACATAGGTACTGGAACCGGCTGTGACGGTGATGGACGGGTTTGCACGAACAAACTCGTCGTCAATCACCGTGCCAGCGAAAGTCACCTCGGTTTCGCCTGCTTCGAAACGCACGGAGTCGGGTAATTCGAACACTCTCTCAACGCCGCCGTCCAACAGGATTTCGGCGTCAAAAACAGGTGTAGGCCGGGTCAAACGGAATAACACTTCGCCCGCGCCCTCCGAGACATCTCCGCCAAGTTGCGTCAACTCGAGCGGCTCGAAATCGGTGACTTCCAATTCGGCGAGTGCCAATTGATAGCCGAACATCGTTGCCGTGAGCGCGACCGTCGTCGAACCATCGGGCAATGTGTTGTCGCGAAGAATCACGTCGAACGGATCGGAGAGCTCATTGCCATCGCTGAACGTGACCGAAGGCGGTAGTTGGAGTCGGGTCGGCGCCGCGGAGAACAGCGAAGCCACGGCGTCTCCATTCGGATCGCTGCGGCGCAACTGCCCCTGCAGTACGCCGGCATTCTCGGCGACCGAAGTCACCGGAAGCACGAACTCGAGCTCTTCGTGATCCAGCACCGTAATGCCCACCTCGGCGGGAACATGGTCGGGAGCCGTCGCCGTGACCGAAACAAGTCGGAATTCATCCACCGTGCTATTGTCGATGGCATCGATCGTGAACGAAGCTTCGTTCACCCCGATCCCAAATTCGATGATCGTGGGTGATGTCACAATGCCCGCCGGCGAAACATCCAGTTGCACCGTTAATGGGAAAGACGTGTCGGGCCGGGAGAGCACCACGGTCGCGACGCCGTCTTTCTCGCTAATCTCAGTCTCGTCGATAACGATCAACAGCGGCTCGTAATCGAGCACTTCGACATCGACCGTTGAGCCGATGTAGTGCTCGCTAGAGACGGAGAGTTGGACCGGCTGGGTCCCATCAAGGATTTGATTGTCAACGCCGGTCAGCGTGATCGTCGCTTCAGCGACACCGACTGGTAACGTGACCGTCTCGGACTCGAGCGAGAGCTTGTCGTTCCGCGATACCTCCAACACGACCGTTGCATCGGAGGAGAGATCCTGACGGACGATCGTCAGCTCAATCGTATCACCGTTCTCAAACAGACTATTCGCAGAAAGTTGTAGATCGAGCGTCTCGAAGTCAACCACTTCGACCGTGGCCGAACCCTCCAAGACTCCATCGGCCGTCGCCGTGAGCGTCACAAACTGAGAACCGTCGACGAGGTCGTCATCGACCGCCGTGATCGGAACAGAGATCGAATCGACTCCCACGTCGAACGTGACGACCTCGCTCTCCAGCACCAATTCGGATGGGTCCGAATTGGTGATCGTCACATCCAACGGCTGCGATAGATCGGCGAATTGTCGGGTGATCGTGGCAGTGGCCGCGCCCCCGTTCTCGCTGATCGACGTCGGAGAAACGTCGATGGCGAGCGACGCGATCCCGACAATTCGCCGATCTATCGCAGCCGTTGGATGTGACGATCACCAATTCGGACCCATCCGAATTGG
>JBCBLJ010000295.1:0-9039 GCA_038520195.1 Planctomycetota bacterium | reverse complement strand
TGCGATCCAAAAGCGAATTGCCTCAGGGACTCCGAGTCGATCATGCGGTCCCGGGAGAAGCCGCGGAAAGAACTCAGCGTCGTGGATGCCAAACGGGCGAAGTCCTTTCGGCACGACGGGGTTGCTCGAAAGCTGGCTCGAATCACCGCCGACATCCGTCGTGATGGTGACCGTCGCGGGGCTCGGCACGACGCCTCGCGCCGCCGTCCCGATCGAGAAATCCTGCGAACTGTCGACCTCCAGTCCGACGCTCCGTAATTCGTCTGCCATCAAGTCGGCGCTTGCGTACCGTTCGCTCGCAACCTTTGACAGCGCGCGGAGGCAGATCCGGCCCAGCTCGATGGGCACGGCGGAGTTGATAACGCAGGGGTCTTCGGGATCACAGTAGAGGATCTGATCGTAGAGCTCGCTATTGCTGGACCCGCGAAACGGCCGTTTGCCGGTCAGCAACTCGTAGAGAACGATGCCCAATGCAAAAACATCGCTGCGCCCGTCGACGCGGTGCCCCTCTCCGCGCGCCTGCTCGGGGCTCATGTACGCAGGCGTTCCGACATAGGCAGTGCTCGACTTGATGTCCGCGTCACGTAGTGCCAAACCAAAGTCGGCGACGTAGGGATGGTCCTCCTCGTCGACCAGGATGTTGCCGGGTTTGATATCCCGGTGAACGATCCCGTGCTGGTGAGCATAGTGAAGGGCGTCGGCGACATCCGCCAAGAGCTTCGAGAGCTTCTGAATGTTGGGCCGCTCGCGCTTGAACCATCGTCCCAGGTGACTACCGCGAATCAGTTTGGTCACCAGATAGCACGGAATCTCAGGCGTGCTTGCGGCGCGAAAGACGGGAATAATGTTGGGATGATCCAAGCTGGCGATGGCGCGTGCTTCGCCCAGATAGAGCTCGGCGGTCTTTCGCTTGTTCACCAACTGGGCGTGAGGAATCTTTAACGCCACTTCGCGATGAAGTGTGTTGTCAAACGCCAAGTAGACGATCCCGAAACCGCCGCGGCCGAGCAACTTGAGGATCGAGTATTCATCGACCGCGACCGGCAACTCGGCGGACTCCGAACGACGAGTTCGCAGTTCGGAAACGTCGGTATCGCGGGTTTCCTCGGGCTCGAATTCTTCTTCGTTCTCCAACACCACGCTCCAGCCACGCTCATTTTCGCCCCAACGGCGGCCATTGTAGCATCTAGCTGAACACCCGAACCGGTATCTCGATCAATCCGGATGCGAATGCCGTCGCCGCTCTGGCAATCGCTTAGTCTCGAACTTGAATGGAATAGGAAAGATAGACCATCCCGATGAAGCATCGTTGACCCGAGCACCGAAGCCCAGATGACACGAAAACTCTTACACTCGCTCTTACCGCTGGTGTTTCTCTACTTGTTGCTGTCGCGTCCGGCGCAAGCGACGGAACCGGTTGGTCGCTGGCGAGGTTCTTGGACGAGCCTATCGAGCGGCCATCGTGGTCCCCTTCGCGCCCGTGTGCGGCCGATCGATGCCAACACCTACCGGGCCTTGTTCGCCGGTCGCTTCGCGGGCGTCGTTCCATTCGTCTATCCCTCGACGCTCCAACGCGTCCCGGGTTCGTCGGCGCGGTTCCAAACGTCGACTCGGCTTCCGCTGCTGGGAGAGTATCGAATGACCGCTTACGTTTCCAACCATCGGTTCTTTGCCCGATACTCAAGCAAACGCGACCAGGGCGTCTTCGACCTTTCGCGTTAGCAGACGAAGTCGTTAACGTGACTCCGAATGTTGGCCATCACCGATTTACACTTCAAACCAGGGGCGGCTAACGCTTGGACTCCATCCGTCTCCGCTACTTTGCTGGAGTGCAGGCTTTAGCCGACCGCGTCTGAAAATGAACGCATCAGGCCAACGCCTGGACTTGAAGCGTTGTCGGACAAGCCTTTTGTTAGATGCCGGTTACTGATCGATGCCAGTCGTAACAACCCTCAGCCTCGCGGGTCAAACCGAGGCGGCGCTTCAGCACTACCAAGATGTCTTGGACGCCGAGATTCTCTTTCTCATGCGATTTCGGCATGCGCCGGACCAATCACACACACGACCCGGAATGGAAGACCTGATCTTCCACGCGACGTTCCGGGTGCTCGACACCGTTCTCATGGCGAGCGACGTCGGTTACGAAAGTCCCGACTCCAGACCTTCCTTCAACGGATTCTCACTTCTTCTCCAGATGCCATCCGCTGACCGGGCCGAACGTGCGTTCGAGGGTCTATCCGAAGAGGGACAGATTGTCGTCCCCTTCGCCAAGTCAAAATTCACATCTTGGTACGGTGTCGTTGAGGATCGATTCGGAGTCTCGTGGAAACTCAACGTGGCTCAGCGAGACGATTGACAACACGGTTTCCGCAAAGGCAATTCGCTGACGGGGCATTCACGCCCTTCGTTTGCCGTGGAAGTGGCTGTCATCACGTCGTTCAACCGGTTGAACTTTCCGATTCAAAGAACTCGATCTTTCCGCTTGCAACGTCGTAGAGAGCTCCAATCACCTTCAGTTCGCCTGACTGAACGGCCGCCGCGATGGCTTTGCTCCGCATAGAAACCTGTTCGACGGTGTTCAGAACATTTCGCCGCGCGACATCATCGACAAACGATTGCTTTTCATCGTCGGGTAATTGTGCCGCCGAAGCGCACTCGTCTTTTGTCACGCATGCCGACACTTCATCGACGATGGAGTTCAAATGGTCACATCCGGTTGCTTCATTGACGTTGGCGCCGCTTCCGATGAACTCGACGCTCGATGCGATGACGCCACAGCGAGTGTGCCCCATCACCACAACCAGTTTCACGCCACCAACGGAAACCGCATACTCAAGGCTCGCGAGCGCTTTGGACCCGACGATGTTGCCGGCCACGCGTGTGACGAACATGTCACCGATGCCTTGGTCGAAGATGATCTCCAGCGGCACACGGGAATCGATACCGCTCAGCACTGCCGCAAACGGGTTCTCTCCTTTGGCGGTCTCATTGACCTGCCGCCCAAGGTCGCGCGCCACACGATTGCCGCTCACAAATCGCGCGTTACCGTTCTTGAGAGTCTCGAGCACCTGACCGGGTGTGCTGCGTTCCTGCAACTCGCGGGTCGAAAAATCGGCAAATAGCAACTCATCCTCGAGGTTGTATTTCTCCCTAAACCCACGGAGTGAGACGCGCACACCGCGCCCCGGGGCACTGTCTTTGAAGTCCCGAATCAAGCCCAACACGTCAGGGTCGATGTAGTCGGAATGGGTTGCGTCGATCAGCAGGTGCGTGTCCGGCTTCGTTTCGCTCAACAGCGTGTCGAGTGCACCGCGGTTGAGGAAACTGACTTGGGGGCCGAGTTCGATGTGCGTGATTTCGCCGTCGAGATGCTTTTCAACGATGCGACGCACTGGCCGCCGAAGGTTGCTGTTCAGGATAAACAGAGCACTCACGAGCAGCCCGATCACGATTCCGATCAATAGATCGGTGAAGACGATCGCCACGAGGGTGATCAAGAACGGTGCGAATTGATAGCGGCCTTGGCCCCACATCTGTTTGAACAACGTCGGACTCGCCAGTTTGAAGCCCGTGACCAACAGAATCGCCGCGAGCGACGACATCGGGATCATGTTCAAGTACTGTGGAAACAGAAAGACACAGACGATCAGCAGGAATCCGTGAAAGATCGCGCTGACTTTGGTCTTCGCTCCAACGTTGACGTTGACACTACTGCGAACAATGACACTCGTGACCGGCAAGCCTCCGATCAAGCCCGCGACCATGTTGCCGCAGCCCTGGGCGATCAACTCGCGGTTGGGCGGCGAGTGACGCTTCAAGGTGTCCAGTTTGTCAACGGCTTCGAGATTCAACAGCGTTTCGAGCGACGCGACGATCGCGATCGTTAGCGCTGCGAGGTAGACATTCGGATTGGCGAACGCGGTGAAGTCGGGAAAGCTTAGGAACTTTCGAAAGTCGGTGATCGACTCGGCAACGGGGATTTCGACCAACTGCTTTCCACTGAGCGTCCACTCGGTCTTTTCCGCCGCCTCGTCGGTGAATTCGCTCGCTTTCGACCAGTTTTCATTGGCCTGGTTGGTCAATTGATCGGCAAGCTTGCGATTCTCAGCCAGCACCGTGCTGTATTGCCCAACTCGCTCGCTGAAAGCTCGAGCCGCTTCCGGATTTGACTCTTCCTCCGCGAGTGCCTTCTGTTCGTAGTCCTTGATCAATAACTCATAACGGTCCACCTGTTCCAGGTAGGGCTGAGCCTGTTCCATTTCGTATTCGGCCTGCTCGATGAAGGGCTTCGCTTCATCCATCAATTCAGCGGCCTTCTCGATGTTCGACGATCCGACGGTCGCCAACACGAGTTGCATGATGACCCCCAGCAACACCGCGAGCAGTTGCCCCGGAATGCCGGTGTTCTTGAGTACTTTGACTCGTTCCCAGACGACCAAAAAGACTAGGCAGGAGATTCCGATCAGTGCCGCACCCCAATGAAAGTTGGAGAGCGTCGCCTGGATCTCACTTAAGGTCGTCTCCCCGTCGACCTGCGAAAACGCAAAGTCGCCCTCGGGATCTTTGTCGTGTCCGACCAAGTGCGGAATCTGTTTCAGAATCAGAATCACTCCGATGGCGGCGAGCAAACCCTTGATCACGCTGGTCGGGAAGAACGCCGAAAGCGCGCCGGCTTTCACCAGGCCCATTCCGATCTGCAGCAAACCGCCGAGCATGACCGCCAAGAGGAACGCGCCGGGCGACCCGCAGGCCGCCACTTGTGCCAACACGATCGCGGTGAGCCCTGCCGCCGGCCCGCTGACGCTGGTGTGTGATTTACTGATCGCACCGACGACCAGCCCGCCAACGATCCCGGCGAGCAGTCCGGACATCAACGGCAGCTGACCCTCTCCAGGACCCGCACCCGACGCAAGCGCAATGCCCAGGCATAACGGAAGCGCGACCAAGAAAACGACGAGCCCGCCACGTAAATCGGGGATCAGCGTTCCGGGCCCCAGTGGCTTGGGATGAGTTTGCGTTTCCGAGTCTGCTGAGGCCATGATTCTTTCCGAACTGTCGACGAGCCGTGCGTTCATTCCATGAATTGCCGCCCATCATAGCTTTTTGCGCAGCAAGTGTGTCGTGCACACGCCTCCCCACAATAGCTTGCGATTCGAGCTTGCTAAGACCGATGTCCCCCGCGAAGGAGAACCCCAAGAGAGGAGGGGCTCGAGGACTCGGCAAGTCGCGAATGCTAGAGCTCGGGCTTCCTGATTAGCACAGGCTTCCTGACTCAAGCACAGGCTTCCGGACTCAAAGCTCAGGCTTCCTGACTAAAGCACAGGGCCGACGGTCCAAGGAACGAACTCCTGATCCCCAAAACCGTTGCGTTCGCTCGCCGTCCTTTCGCCGCTGGCCACTTTCAGGGCGAAGTCAAAGAACTCGTCGCCCAATTCATCGATCGTTTTGCCTTGCAGTGCCACGCCGGCATCGAGGTCCATATCGCCACGCAGTCTTTCGAAGAGATCACTGTTGGAGGCAATCTTGATGACGGGGGTCGGTTTGCAGCCGAAGCAACTTCCACGGCCGGTCGAAAACAACACCAAGTTCGCGCCGCCGGCGACCTTGCCCGTCACACTCGACGGATCAAAACCCGGAGAATCCATCACGGCCAACCCAGAACTCTCGATCCGTTCGGCATAGTCGTACACCGCTTCCAACGCAGTCGTCCCACTTTTCGAAACCGCGCCCAGGGACTTTTCGGTGATCGTGGAGAGCCCCCCTGCCTTGTTGCCCACCGACGGGTTGTTGTCCAACTCGCCCCCGTAGAACGCGACATACTTCTGCCACCAGTGCAGCAGGTCGACCAGCTTCTGGGCAACTTTGGGTGTCCGACTTCGTTGGCAGAGTAAATGTTCGGCGCCATAGAGTTCGGTGGTCTCGGAAATAATCGACGCCCCGCCGCACGCGACGACACGATCCGAGACCGCGCCGATGGCGGGGTTGGCGGTGATCCCGGAGTACCCATCGCTGCCGCCGCATTCGACCGCGATCGTCAACTTCGAAGCATCCACGGGACTCCGACGGGCCTCGTTCGCGCGATCGAGAATCTGCACCAACAGCTCTTCTGCACGGGCGATCGTTTCTGCCGAGCCGCCCTCAGACTGCATCGTCAACATCGGGACGCCATTGTCTCGTGTCAGTTTCTCGCCAGCCGACGAATAAAGCGGAACGATGCCGTGATGCTCCGCCAAATAAGCCGGCGTGTTCTGCTCGCAACCCAGACCAATCACCAAGCGTCCGCCGACATTCGGGTGGTCGGCGTAACCGGCAATGGTCCGCGCGATCATTTGGTGCTTGCGGCCGTTGTACTGAAGAGCGCAGCCGGTCGTGTGGGTCGCCGCAAAGACACCGTCGACATTGGGCCAGCGTCGCATTCGTTCTTCATCGAATCTCTGCACGACGTGATGACAGACCGTCGCACTGCAATTGACCGTCGACAGGACGGCGACGTAATTGCGAGTCCCGACTCGTCCATCCGGTCGGACGAATCCATTGAAGTGAGCCGTTCGCGCCGGTGGAGCAGGCGGCGGCGATGTCGATTCGATTTTCGAGGCGACCGAATGTTGATCCACCAAGTTTTGAGTGTGGACGTGCTCTCCAGCGCTAATCGACTGCGACGCGACGCCGATGGGCTGGCCGTATTTAAAGACACTGTCGGTGGCCGAGACTTCCCGTATCGCAATCTTGTGGCCGACCGGAACGGGTTGTCGCACCACGATTTCGCCGTCGATCGATTCACCGATGCTCAGGCGACGTGTTGCGATCGCGACGTTGTCATCGGGGTGGAGACGGATCGTCGAAGGCATCGTCGTGTGGGGTGGGAAGAAGGATTCGCCGTATGGTTCCGGCGATCGATTTTGATCTCTATATTCCCCGCTGCGACTTGGAAAAACCAGGGCACTCCCACCAACATGGCCAGCGGAAAATCGAGTCCATGAAAATTCATGAATACCAGGGCAAGGAACTGTTCCGAGCCGCAGGCATCCCCGTCCTTGAAGGCATCGTCGCAAAAACAGCGGACGAAGCGGCCGCGGCCTATGAAAAACTGGGGGGACCCATCGCGGTTGTGAAAGCTCAGATTCATGCCGGTGGTCGCGGGAAGGGCACGATCATCGACAACCCCGATCAGAACGGTGTCGTGTTGGTCAAAAACGCCGACGAGGCACGTGCCGCGGCAACGGGATTGCTCGGTAATAAACTGGTCACGATTCAGACCGGCGCTGACGGCCAAACCGTCAATCAAGTCTTTGTCGAGGCAGGCTGCGATATCGCACGCGAGCTTTATCTTGGAATCGTGCTTGACCGGGCGTCGAACAAAAAGCCAGTGCTCATGGTCAGCACCGAAGGCGGCATGGAAATCGAGAAGGTCGCCGAGGAAACGCCTGAACTCATTCACAAAGAGCACTTCGACCCGGCCGTCGGCCTGGAAGCGTATCAAGTCCGAAAGATCTGCAAGAAGCTCGGTATCTCAGGTGTGGCTGCGAAAGCCGCTTTCAAGTTCATGACCGCCATGTGTCGCTT
The DNA here is from genome assembly GCA_038520195.1 of Planctomycetota bacterium. Taxonomy (GTDB): domain Bacteria; phylum Planctomycetota; class Planctomycetia; order Pirellulales; family Pirellulaceae; genus Stieleria. Next base: position 1,476 of record JBCBLJ010000295.1, on the reverse strand, counting down.
CTACGTCGACTACGACTGCGAGTTGCTCGAAGTCAACCCGTTAGTGATCACCGGCGACGACCAGATGATCGCCCTCGATGCCAAAATCAACTTCGACGGCAATGCGCTTTACCGGCACAAAGACATCGTTGAGCTTCGCGATCTAGCAGAGGAAGAGCCGACCGAAGTCCGGGCAAGCGATGCCGGCCTGAGTTACGTCAAGCTCGACGGAAACATCGGCTGCCTCGTCAATGGAGCCGGCCTCGCCATGAGTACGATGGACATCATCAAGTATCACGGTGGCGAACCGGCCAACTTTCTTGATGTTGGTGGTGGGGCCAATACCGAACAAGTGACCGAAGCCTTTCGAATCCTGCTGTCCGACCCCAACTGCAAAGGCGTGCTCGTCAACATTTTTGGCGGCATCGCACGCTGCACCACGATCGCTGGCGCGATCATCGAAGCGGGAAAGACGGTCGGGTTCAATGTTCCTCTCGTCGTCCGGCTCGAGGGCACCGAGGTCGAAGAAGGTCGAAAAATGCTGGCCGAAAGCGACATCGACATCATCACCGCCACCGACATTACCGATGCCGCGAAAAAGATCGTCGCCGCGACCGGCGTTTGATCGACTTCGCATTTCATCCCACGGCAAACTCCATCCACCTAGCACATCGGTCCCATGAGCATCCTCGTCGACTCCAACACGAAAGTCATCTGCCAGGGCATCACCGGAAAAGCCGGGACGTTCCACACGCTCGGTTGCCGTGATTACGGTACCCAAATGGTCGGCGGCGTCACGCCGGGAAAGGGCGGCCAAGAGGTTGAAGGCATCCCCGTCTTTGACACCGTCGAAGAAGCGGTCGGTGAAACCGGTGCCGACGCGTCCATGATCTTCGTCCCGCCCCCGTTCACCGCTGACGCCATCCTCGAGGCACTTGATGCCGGCATCAAGGTCATCGCCGCCATTACCGAGGGCGTCCCCGTCATCGACATGGTCCGCGTCTATGAGAAAGTTCGCGCTAGCGATGCGGTACTCATCGGACCCAACTGCCCCGGATTGATCACGCCCGGCGCATGCAAGATCGGTATCATGCCAGGCTACATACACGAAGTCGGTAAGATCGGCGTGATGAGCCGTAGTGGAACGCTGACCTATGAAGCCGTCTGGCAAACGTCCGCACTCGGGCTCGGCCAGAGTACCTGTGTCGGACTCGGTGGCGATCCGATCGTTGGCACAAACTACATCGACCTCTTCAAACTCTACCAAGAAGACGATCAAACCGAAGCTATCTTGATGATCGGTGAAATCGGTGGGTCGGCCGAAGAAGAGGCCGCCGCCTACGTGAAAGAACATGTTACCAAGCCTGTTGCCGCGTTCATCGCCGGTCGCACCGCGCCTCCCGGTAAACGAATGGGACATGCCGGCGCGATCATCAGCGGCGGCAAAGGGACAGCAACCGAAAAGGTTGCGGCGCTCGAAGACGCAGGGATCGTTGT
>JBCBLJ010000268.1:0-9476 GCA_038520195.1 Planctomycetota bacterium | reverse complement strand
CGAGGGTCGCTTCGGACCTGAGAAACCCAAATGGAGCTACCGCGGTGGCTATTCCTCGGAGCGCATCTCCGGTGCGCAGCGACTGCCCAACGGCAATACCTTGATCTGCTCGGGCAGCGAGGGCTACGTCTTGGAAGTGACCGCCGACGAAGAGGTTGTGTGGGAATACCGGCTCGGCGGTGGCGTTCTCGGTGGTGGAGGACGCGGTGGCCGCGACGCCGCACCGCCACGTGAAGGCGGGCCGATCCTTGATTTCGGTGGCGGCCCGCAGCTTCAGCCCGACGCCGGTCGTCGCGGAGGATCGAACGCGCAAGTCAGTCCCGGGCGCGGCCCAGAGGGAAGAGGGCAACGTGGACCCGGTGGAGGAGGCGGTGTGTTCCGCGCCCCACGCTACGGCCTGGACTTCCCAGCCTTTCAGGGAAAGCAGCTTCAGCCGTTGCGATAGACCGCCGCTTCACGCGACGCGTTTCGATCACAGCGGAGGTCCGTCTGCGTGAGTCTCACACTCAAACGGTCAGGACAATCTTGCCGCCGACGTCACCGGCTTCCTGAAGTCGATGCGCTTCGGCCGCCGCGAAGAGCGGGAGTCGATGCGCGATGCATGCGCGGAGCTTTCCTTTCTTCATCCATTTGCGGATGTCCTTGGCGCAGCGTTTCATCTCTAACGCCGTCGCCTTGAACATCACAAATCCGTGAAGCGAAAGTTCGTTCACATAGAACGGTCCTACTGGAAACTCAGGACGCGCATCACGCCCCGCCATCAGCACCATCCGGCCGCGCTGAGCTAGCACGTCAACGGCCAATTCAAAGTCGGGTTCGCGACGCGTTTCCCAAAGCACATTCACGCCCGCGGGCGCAAGTCGCTTGACGGCGTCTCCAATGGCCTGGGAGGAATAGTCGATCGCATGATCCGCTCCCAGATCGGTCGCCCGCTCACACTTCTCGGCGTTTCCTCCCGTTGTGATCACCGTCGCGCCGGCCGCCTTGGCCATCTGCAAGACCATGGAACCGACGCCGCCGGTCCCGCCGATGACAAGGATCGTCTCGCCCGGCTCCAGGCAAGCGGATCGAAACAAACCGAGGTGTGCGGTCACTCCCACGAGTGCGTTCGCCGCGGCGGTCTCAAAGTCAACCGAGGCCGGCAGTGGGAAACACCAAGGGGCATCGACCGCGATCCGCTCGGCGAACGTCCCTTGTCGCCCAAGCAAACCCTGGTTGGTACACCAAACACGATCACCCACTTTGAACGAATCCACTCCCTCACCCACCGCTGCGACGACTCCTGCGGCGTCACAACCGAGCACAAATGGAATTGGAAGCTCGAAAGCGACTTTCCCTGAACGCACATAGGTATCGATCGGATTGACACACACCGCTTTCGTCTCGATCAGCACCTGCCCGGCATCGCAGCTCGGTTCCGGTAAATCGCCAAACTGAATCACCTCCGGAGAGCCGGTCTCGGTGAGGTAAGCTGCCTTCATCGTTCACTCCAATCGACACCATTCATGTTCGCCAGCGCGAGAATCAGCGACTGCGTGCCGTCGCGTGAGTGACCTTGGGCGGCGACGGCGTTGTACAGTTGATAGCCGAGTGCCAGTCCAGGCAGCGCGAGATTCATCCGTGATGCTTCATCGAGCGCGATCTTCATGTCCTTGAGAAAGTGCTCGACGAAGAAGCCGGGGGCAAAGTCACCGTCGATCATCCGCGGTGCGAGATTTGACAGAGACCAGCTTCCGGCGGCACCGGACGAAACGCTCTTGAGTACCGTGGGAATGTCCAGCCCGACCTTGTGGGCGTAAAGCAACGCTTCGCAGACGGCGATCATTCCGCTTGCAATCAGGGTTTGATTCACCATTTTGGTGTGTTGGCCGCTACCTGGCCCCCCCTGGTGAACGATCGTCTTGCCCAATAATTGCAACAACGGGGCGACGTCTCCAAACGCATCGGGTTCGCCTCCGACCATGATCGAGAGTGCGGCATTGCGAGCGCCGGTGTCGCCGCCGCTGACCGGGGCGTCAATGGCGGCAACTTCGTTTTCCTTTGCCACCGAGGCGATCTCAACCGCGAGACTTGGTTCACTCGTCGTCATGTCGATGATCGTCATTCCGGGGCGTGCGCCGGCCAAGACGCCCGATTCGCCGAGGATCACTTCGCGGACATCTCGAGGAAAGCCAACAATCGTGAACACGACGTCGCTGCATTCCGCGACTTCGCGCGGCGAGTCGGCGGTTTTCGCTCCTTTGGCAACCAGGTCAGATGCTTTCTCGGGCGAGCGATTGTAGACCGTGGCCGAGTAACCAGCGTCGATGAGATGACCGCACATGCTGCGACCCATCACTCCCGTGCCGATCCATCCGATTCGTGTCTTGTCGGGGCCAATCGTGGTCATGTCGAACGTCCTGAGCGTGAAGGTTTGCGACGCTCAGTCAGACTCCCAACGAACCGCCAGCGCGCGTGCCACTAATAGAAACGCAACGCCCGCGGCCATCAACACACCCAACTCCGCACTCAGCGATTCGACCGGCATGTTTCGCCAAAACACTTTGTCGTAGCCATCGAGGGCCCAGGCGTTGAACGTCCATTGACCAAGGTCACGCATGCCTTGGCTCATCACGTAACGCGGCACCATCGATCCACCGAGGGCACTCATCGTTAGGATCAAAATCACCGACAAACCGTTCAGTTGCCCGCGGGTCTTGCAAAGCGTTGCGAGGAAGAGCCCAAAGGCCGCCGCCGCACCGCTGGTCACAAGGGTCATCATCACAAACCCGTCGATGTGACCGAGCAAGTCAATCTCAAAAACCAGCGCGCCCCAGATGAACATCACACAGACTTGAAGGAAACCGATGACCGACAGGTAAAACCACTTTCCGATCAGCAACTGATCCATCGAGAGCCGCGTCGAGAGCAAGCGATCCAGCGTCGTGTTCTCGCGTTCTTCCAGAAGCGCGCCACCGCCGCCGCTGGCACCAAACAGCAAGAACATGACGGCGATCCCGGCCGCGTACATACTCACCACAGGATTCGATTTGCCTTCGCCGAGTACATCGACGATTCTCACGCCGGCAAAGGCCTGGTCCTCAAGCTCCGGTTCTGGTTTGGGTAGCGGCGCGACATCGTCTTCGAGTGAAGGCCGACGGACGGTGGTCTCTCCGCGCGCCGCCGCTGTCCGCGCCTCCGCTTCGCCAACTCGGCCCCTCGCTGCTTCGGCGGCTTGAGCTTGCAAGACGATCAGCTCGCGACCGACGATCGCCGACAACACCTGAGGCGCGACCTGGTCAGAAGAATCGGCCAGCAGATCCGCCGAGATGGATTGATCCTCGTCTTGCGTGACCACGATGCCCACCGTGGCCCTGCCCGAACGGACGATTTCAGAGGCCTGGTCGCGGGTCAATTCAGACTCCGACTCGGACTCCATAAAGCGGAGCCCCGAGTTTTTTCGCAAAGATTCGGTCACCGAATTGCTCAGCTCCGACTGCACCTCGTCAGCCAGCACGACTTTGACTTTCGGCGTCGAACCGCCGCCAATCCCTTTCCCAAAGATCAACGCGAACACACTAAAGAAAGCGATCGGCACCACAAACGTTAGCAGCAACTCGATGCGATTGTGCACTAGCCGCCGGGTATGGATTTGCAAGACGGTCCAGATCATGTCTCAGTCCCGCAACTCATGACCGGTCAGATGCAGAAACACATGATGCAGCGACGGCGCGTGCACTTCCATGTCGGACACCGCGTAACCATGCCGCCGAACGGCTTGAATGAGCGGACCGAGTTGACCGGTCACGTCGCCGATTCGTGTCTCAAAGGAGTCTTCGCCGCGCGTTCCGACTTTCACGCCTCGCCGACCGCCGGCATCGGAGGGTACCACCACCGGAGCGTCCAATGGTCGGTCGACTCGCACCCGTACCAACCGTGACCGCCCGACCGTTTCGGCGACCAGTTGATCGATCGTCCCGTCGGCGATCACTTGGCCTTTGTCCAGAATCACGATGCGGTCGCTCCGCTGTTCCGCTTCATCCAAATGATGCGTCGTCAACAAGATCGCCGCTCCATCCTGATTGAGTTCATCCAGCATTGTGAAAATCCGCTGTCGACTCTGCGGATCGACACCCACGGTGGGTTCGTCAAGCAAAATGATCTGAGGTCGATGCAGCACACCGCAGGCCAAGTTCACGCGACGCTTCATCCCTCCGGAAAATCCAGCGACAAGGTGGTTCGCGCGATCATGAAGGCCCGTCCACTTGAGCGCCCAATCAACCCGCTTTCGAAGTTCTCTTCGCGGGATGCCATGGAATCTCCCGAACGCGAGCAAGTTCTCACGCGTCGTCAAATCTCCATAGAGCGCGATGTCCTGTGGAACGAGCCCTAACGCGTCGCGGACTCCGGCCGCACCGATGGGCTGTCCGAAGACTTCGATTTTGCCCGCCGTGGGTCGCGAACGTCCCGCGAGCGCTCGGATCAGCGTCGTTTTGCTGGCACCGTTGGGGCCAAGAAAGGCGAGCCTCTCTCCGCGACGGAGTTCGAAGTTCACGCCGCGCAACGCCTCTACCGTCGCGTATCGCTTCTTCAAGTCGACAATTCGGAGAGCGGGAGGTGTGGTGCGAATCACGACGACCGACTGGGCGAAACAGGAGAACTGTGAGGGTCGAGTATGCCAAAATCCGCCGCTTCGCGTCACCGCGAATCACAGGTTTCCCAAATACTTCAATCCTTGACCCAACTCGGTTGCCGCCGAATCCCTGCGGCCGACGACAAAGTGACCGCGGAAACCAACGTCTTCGAGGGATGCCATGATCTGCGGATAGTCCGCCGTTCCCTCGCCGATGGGCACCGAGATTCCGCGACCCTCGGCCAGATCCAGCACTCCGTCGGTGGCGCAGACGACTTGGACCCGATCCTTCAGCACCTGGATCGCGTCCATCACGCTATAGCGATTGATGATCAGTTGACCAGGGTTCAGCGCCACGGCAATAAATCCGTCTTCCTTTCCACGAAGCATCTCCGATAACACTTTGCCGGATTCGGCCCCCGTCTCGGCGGCCAAGAATGCACCCACCCGAGCTCCGTACCGACCCAAATCATCAAGCACCGATTGCAAGGCCTCATAGCGTGAGTCGGACGCTTCCTCCGGCACACGACCGATAAAGTTGATGACCGAAGACGTTCCAAGCTTGTACGCCAAGTCCATTGCTGACTTTGTGGCTTCCACTCGCCGCTGAAGGTTGTCGGTTTGATCGTATCCGCTGCGAGTCTGAAACCGCAGGGCGGCGACCTTCAAGTTTCGCTCTTCGAGCATTTTCCTCAGTTGGCGGAGTCCCGTCTCACTCAGCGATTCCGGATGCACTTCGTCACGGGCATTCAACTCCACGGCACTCACTCCCAACGTGGCCGCCACATCGAGGGCACGTTTGAGGGGCAGCCGGAGCGCATCCAATCGGAGCGCGAGATTGATCTGAGCCATCGAGCTAGGACGCGGTGCTTGAGGTCACGCTGCCCACATCGACGTGAGAAAGCGCTGCAGAAAGGGTGTAATCGGTTGAGCGGTGACTGGATTGAGAAGTGAATTCCGACGCCACGCTCTTAGGCCGCGGCTTCATCGCTAATTTCGCCATCATCGCTGACATCTTCGAAACGGATCGAGACGCGTTTGCTGACTCCGGACTCTTGCATTGTCACGCCGTACAAAGTGGTCGCGGCTGTCATCGTTTTCTTGCTGTGTGTGACGACCACGAACTTACTCTGATCAAGGAACTCGTTCAGCACGGTAACGAATCGGCCGATGTTGGCTTCGTCGAAGGGTGCGTCGACCTCATCCAAAACGCAGAATGGACTCGGGCGATATTGAAAGATCGACATGAGCAGCGCCACCGCAGTCAACGCCTTCTCGCCTCCCGAGAGCAACGAATTGCTAAAGCTTGGTTTGCCCGGCGGCGTTGCGAGGATTTCGACGCCGGCCTCCAGTGGGTCTTCGCCTTCCTCCAAAACGAGGTCCGCGTGGCCGCCGCCAAATGACTTTCGATACAGCCGTTGAAAGTTCTGGCGAATGGCTTCGAGTGTGTCCATGAACAGTCGCCGACTGTCGGCGTTGATTCGTCCGATGATGCGGTGCAACGATTCCTTCGCCGCTGACAGGTCTTGGTATTGGCCGTCGAGGAGATCAAAGCGTTCTTGCAAACCCTCCAGTTCTGCGAGCGCCTCCATGTTGACGTTGCTCGTTCGTTGAACCTGATCACGGAGCCGATTGATCTCCGCATCCATCGCCCCGCGGTCCTCGATCGGTTCCAAAACTTCGGGCGGCTCGTCGTGGTGCAGATCGATTTGGTAGTCTTCGAGCATTCGCTCAACCAGCGTCGTCAACCGATGCCTTGAGCTGTCGCGTCGACTCGTCACCGAGTGGACCCTCTCGTTGGCCTCGGAAGCCTTTTTGATGGCGTCCTCGCTGGCTTGAATCGTCTCTCGATTCGATTCTCGAACCGCATCGGCTTCGGCCGCCAACGCCGAGAGCTTTTCATTGTTGGCGACTTGCTCTTCCTCGGCCGTCACCAACTCAGCCGCCGTCGCGACGATTCGTTGCCCAAGTTCTGCCAACCGAACCTTGCCCGTATCGGCGCCGGCTTTTGCGTCGGCAACCGCTTCCTCACGCTGCGACTGGTCACGCCGCTGTTGCTCGATCGCTGCCGCGAGCGATTCGTGCTTTTGCTCGACTCGCGCCACGTCGACCGAAATAGTCGTCACGGCCGAAATCGCGGACTGCAGTGCCTGCTGAGTCTCCGACAGGGTCTCCTCGATATCAGCGGATTCGGACTCGAGGGTTTCAATGTGTTGGCGTCCGACTCGTAGTTGTTCGGTCAAACGGTTGGCGTCCGTTCGTGCGAGTGCCAGCGTGCTATCGGTCTGGTTGGATTCCTGCTGGACCTCCTCGAAGTTGACTCGGCACTCACGCAGTCGTTCGTCGGCATGCCGAGCGTCCGCTTCGGCCGTTGCGAATTTTGTCAGGAGGCCGCGATGGGTCTTCTCCATCCGATCGAGCTCCCGAGTCTGGGAGTCGACAAGCTGAGCGAGCTCACTGAGCCGTTCATCGTTCTCAGAGACCTCCGCGTTAAGCTCGTCGATTTGATCGGACGCCGCAACGAGTTCGCTCTTTCGGCTAACCAGCCCCGACGCCGCCTGCGCGGGCCCCACGACGACGGTACCCTCACTATCCATTACCTCGCCGTTTCGCGTGACGAATCTCTGGCCGCGACCACCGAGTTTTCGGACCTGGTGCGCGACGTCCAAGTCCTCCACCAACCAAGTCGTGGACAGCAGGTACGAGATCAGCTTCGTCTGGTCTTCGGCGAAGGTGATTGCTTGATCGGCTCGCCCGATCACACCCTGCAGGCCTTCGAGCCGAATGCGATTCTCCGTCGGAGGCTCTGGCAGCAGGTCGACGCGAATGATCCCAACTCGTCCCGCGGTCTCAAGTTCGCCTGTGCGGATCGCCTCCACTAAGTCCGAACCGTCTGCGATCAGATACTGCGATGTAGCACCCAGCGCGGCATCGATCATCGGCGCGATTTCGACGTCCGCCGTGACTCGGTCGGCGACGATGCCATCGACCGACTCAGCGTACCGCCCCGAGCTTCCGTCGAGTTGTTCCAACAGTTCTCGCACGCCGCCGGATAATCCTTCTTGCCGCCTCTGCAAATCCTCAAGAACGAGGTATCGCTGCCGCACCCCTTCCAGTTGAGCGCGGAGTGAAGCGGTCTCCTGGTTGCGATGTTCAAGTTCGTGACGGTGCTTTTCCGCCTCGTGGTCCGCTTCCGACAGCTCGGCTTCGGAGGTTTTGATCGTTGCCTTGAGCTCGTCGACGCGGCTCCTACGAACGGAGGCATCTTGCTCGGCGTTGGTCAGTGACTCCCGAGCAACCTCGACGCGTTTCTTCAACGTCGCCACGAGCCGCTCGTTCTCGCTGATTTGCGCGTCAATTCGCTGAAGGCTCGATTGCTCATCCGCGACCCGGCGTACCGTCGTCAGGTGGCGCTGCTGCAGGTCCTCGCGTCGCTGAAGGATCTCGTCAGCCTCGAGCTGGATGCGGTCACGATCAGCGTGGACGCCTTCGGCCCGCTTGCGAACCGACGCCAACTCCCGCTGACACGTCTCGAGTCTCGTGTCGGCGTCCTTCAGTTCTTCGGCCGCACTCCCCGCATGGAGTTTGAGCGCTCGAACCCGACGCAGACCTTTCGCGACGGTGCCCCGCAATTCGGTCACCGACTCCTGATCCGCGTCGCGGCGACCGGCAAGGGAAGCGATCCGCTGCGTGGTGACACCCCGCTTGTCTTCGTACTCACGGGCGCGATCGGCGATCGCTTGCAACTGCATGTCCGCGGCCTGGCGCTTTGCGGTCATCGCGTCGCGTTCTGAATGCAGTTCCTCCTGCTGTCGGACCGCCTGGGACAACTCCGTTTCGCACGTCGCGATCTCGTCGCGCAGATGCGTCCAATCGGTCCACGCAGCAAGGGTCCGAAGCTCCTTCAGTCGTTCGGTCGCCTGACGATACTTCTCGGCCTTACTGGCTTGACTACGAACGCTCTTGAGACGAGCGCCGACTTCGTCAACGATGTCGCTCAAGCGTGTGAGGTTGGACTGCACGCGAGCCAACCGGCGTTCGGCTTCCAGCTTCTTTGCCTTGAATCGACTGATGCCGGCCGCCTCCTCGAAAATTGCACGCCGCTCTTTGGCGTTCGCCTGCAGCATCCGATCGACCTTGCCTTGCTCGATCAAGCTGTAAGCATCGATACCGATTCCTGTCCCGCGAATCAAATCACGTACGTCTTTCAGCCGGACCGCCTGTTGATTGATCAAGTACTCGCTCTCACCGCTTCGGTAGACGCGGCGAGTCACGTGCACTTCGGGTGCATCGACCGGCAGATTTCCGTCGGCATTTTCGAACACGATGGTCGCTTCGGCGGCGCCCGCGGGCGACCGGGTCGCCGACCCCTTGAAGATGACGTCGGACATCTCTTGGCCGCGAAGGCTCTTGGCGCTCTGAGAACCCAGTACCCACTTCATCGCGTCGACAATGTTGGATTTGCCACTCCCGTTGGGCCCGACCACGACGGTGATACCGTCCGGGAATTCAAACCGCGTGCGATCCGCAAAGCTTTTGAAGCCGGCGATTTCGAGAGCTTTGAGCATGCGGGGCCGGGGCGGGGCTTCGCCCGCGGCCTGGCCGACGGCGAGCGTTGGAATCGAGCGAGAAATCACCCGCAAGAGTAGATAAAACCGGGTCTCGGGGGTAGCTGGTTTTGGCTTCAATTCCCGCCCCGCGGCAGAGGGTGGGGCGTTTGTCCTTGCGAGTGCGCCGACTTTTCCGGTAATTCCGATTCCGGGTCGGTTGGCGATTCGGCACTCATCCTCGGTTTACGGGCTGCAAATGCTCACATTCTCACCCCCAAACCGGCGGCGTCCCGGACCAAGCTCCCGTGCTCTGT
>JBCBLJ010000179.1:0-11807 GCA_038520195.1 Planctomycetota bacterium | reverse complement strand
TTCTTTCGCGATCCACCGTGAGTTCGATCTGCTGCCCATCGTTGGGATCGGTGAGCGAAACCGTCTTGTCCTCCGAAACGTCCACACGGATCGTATTGGCTGCGTCATCAACCTGGACGAGCACCGTTCCCGCGTCGGTTCGAACCGTCAGCAAAACCCCACTTTGTGCGAGGAGGATGAGAGCAAGAATCGATGCCGCAGCAGCGCCCACCACCAGCCACCGCTTGAAACTTGATCGGGTTTCCGGGGCTCCGCTTGGTTCATGGGTCGGACTGATTGACTCTTCCCACCGCTTTAGTTCTGTCGCAAAGTCTTCCATCGACTGGAAACGCTTTGCGGGTTCTTTCGCCATGGCATGCATGCAGATTGCCTCGAGCCGCGAATCAACTTCGGGGTTGATCGAGCTCGGAAGCTTTGGATTCACGTGCTGAATCTTACCAAGGACTTCACCAACACTTCCGGTAAACGGCAACTCGCCGGTAAGCAGTTCATAGAAGATGACTCCAAGGCTGTAGACATCCGACCGCTCGTCGATTTCGTCCGTCGCTCCCCTCGTTTGCTCGGGAGACATGTGTGTGGGTGTTCCCATCACCACGCCCGACTGCGTGAGCACTGAATCATCCAGTTCAGGAAAGTGGGCGAGGCCGAAATCGAGAATCACCGGATCACCTTGCTCGGCGTCAAACATGATGTTGCCCGGCTTGAGGTCGCGGTGCACGACCCCTTTGTTGTGGGCATACGCGAGGGCGATGGCGAGTTTCCGAACCATCTGGACGGAATCAATCGACGAATAGACCCGGCTTCGATTTCGCTGAGCCAACGTTTCGCCTTCAATGAATGCCATCGCAATGAAGGGTGTCTCGCCTTCATCCCACAACTCAAAGACAGGGCAAATCCCTGGATGACGCAGTGCTGCCGCGGCACGACCCTCGCGCGCGAAGCGTTTCGTCGCCTCATCCGTCTTTGTCGCGTTCGTCGTCGGGACTTTCAGAGCGACTTCGCGATTTAGTTTTGGGTCTCGCGCCCGATAGACGCGGCCAAAGGCCCCTTCACCAAGAACTTCACCGATCTCGTATCGGCCAATCCGCTCGATCAGAAACTCACCCGGTGCATCTCCCTTCGCGGTCGCGAGCGTCTCGCTCGGGTGATCGTGGCGGGAAACCGTTTCCTCTTTCGCCGGATCGGAAAAGACGGTAGCGTCGGTGAGCACCGCTTCTTCAAAGGCCAGCTTCACCGCCTCCGTTTCATTCGGGAAATCGGCAAGGTAATCCGATAGCCTCGGTGAATCATCGCTGGTCGTCCGCAATTCGAAGTCGAGACCAACGAGGGCCGTCAGCAGCTCGGATCGATCGCCCGGAGGTCCTCCGTCCAGGAAAGCACTGATGTCCGGCGACTCTCCGCGACGAAACGCGGCCTCAAATGCATCGCAAATCTCGTCGATCCGCCGTTGACGGGCAAGCGATTGACCGATGTTTTTGGCATTCTCGACCACGGCAATCTCGCGACAAAGAGTGGAAGTCAGTGGTGGCTACTTTACACCGTCAAGAACCACGATTGCGCGGCGCGAATAATCCACGTTTTTTGAGACGAATTACTTTCGTCCGTCAGTGCATTTCGTGCCCCAACGTTCCCGCTGAGTCGAGTCAAGCTCCCGGCGAACGCTGAGGCTTACCCATTCCTCGCGTCCCGGTGCACGCGAGCTGTTTTCCTGCTTTCAAGTCTTCCCTGATTTCAAGTCGGTACCAGCCTCGCGCCCCGAAACCTCGTCTTCGACGACCGTTTTTTATGCAAAGACAATCCCGCGTGAGTCGAGACCAGCAATCAAAATCAGCGGTCTACAAGCGGCTCACACGGATGTGAACAAGTAACTGCATCCTCTCCATCGGGTCCAACGATGAACGGCAGCAACGCCGCTGAACTCGAACGTTTTCACCTTGTCTGGCAACGATGCAGATTACGCGACCTCCTGCGAATCCACTGACAAGGATGATGACTAAGACGCATCCCTTGCTTGGGCTCAACCATGGTCGATCTCTCGAAGCGCCACGCGACTGCGCCCCGAGGCTCGATTAGGCTCGCTGCGCACCGGCGGTGCCGTTCTCGACGACGAAGCTGGCTCGCGTCAGGCAGGGCGAATCTTTCTCGGTCACTTTGGGCACGACGCGGAAATCGCTTCGCCACTGCTGGGGTGTGACTTCGCACCGGACGTAGCCTCGCTCGGCGTTGTAGAATTTTACAAACGGGTTGTCGGCGAGCAGACCGTCGGTCGATTTTGGCTTGGCGCTGCCATTGCCGCCCGAAGTGATCGACGTGCCGACGAATTCGGTCGCCACTGCTGGATCGTTTTCGTCGTCGAAATCGACTTTGAGATCGTTGACCCAATTGGTGTGAATGTCACCGGTGATGACGACGGGGTTAGCCACTTCGTGATCTGCCAAAAACTGAAGCAGACGCTTGCGGGCCGCGTCGTAACCCGACCACTGATCCATACTCCAAGAGACAGCTTCGCCGGGCGTCCGATCAACCCGCGCCATCATCACTTGCTGCGCCAAGATGTTCCATCGCGCGGGCGACGAAGCCAATCCATCACACAACCACTTCTCCTGTATATCTCCGAGCAACGAAGTCTCAGGATCGAACACCTCACCGCAGGGCGCTGCGCGTTTGTCACCACATGGCTGATCGCTGCGATACTGTCGTGTATCCAAAACCGAGAACTGGGCCAGCCGACCATAGGTGACGTTGCGATACAACTGCATCGCCGGACCGTGTGGCAATGCGGAACGCCGCAGCGGCATGTGTTCGTAGTAAGCCTGATACGCCGCGGCGCGGCGCTTCAGGAACTGCACCGTGTCGACATTCGGTTGCTCTGAGATCTCAGCAGCGTAGTTGTTGTCGAATTCGTGATCATCCCAAGTCACGATCCACGGAAATGCCGCGTGAGCGGCTTGCAGATCGGCATCGGTCCGGTAGAGCGCATGTCGATTGCGATAGTCATCGAGAGTTTGGATTTCGGGGCCGTTGTGCGTTCGTAGCTTATTCTTCCCCGCCCGCCCCTCGTAGATGTAGTCGCCAAGGTGCACAACCGCGTGAAGGTCGTCCTCCGCCATGTGCTTGTACGCCGTAAAGTATCCGGTTTCGTAGTGCTGGCACGATGCGAAGGCGAACCGGAACGCGTCGGGCATCGAATTGCCGGCTGGGGTCGTGCGCGTCCGACCCACCGAGCTCGCTGCCTCACCGGCGTCGAACTGGTACCAATAGGTGCGGTCGGGTTGGAGTCCCTGCACTTCCACGTGGACCGAATGCCCCCAGTCTTTTGAGGCCGTGGCCGTGCCCGAAGCGACAACCGTTTTCATTCGATCGTCGCTCGCCACTCGCCATCGAACGGCGACGTCCTCCTCCGGCATCCCTCCACCGTTGATCGGGTCGGGAGCCAAACGGGTCCAAAGCACAAACCCGTCGGGACTCGGATCGCCGGACGCGACCCCAAGTTTGAAGGGGTCATCCGAGAACCGAATGGTTCGAGCCGCCGCCACCGCACGAGGCAAACAAAGAAAGGGCCACACGACCCCCGTTGTCGAAGCCAACTGCAGCATTCGCCGCCGTGAAAGCACCGTCCATCGATTCATGATCACTCTCGTTCGAAGGGGTGGGGATGACGCGACCGTTGGTTGCTCATTCGCACGGGGCCACGTCCGTTCCTCGCGCAGCAATCAGTCTAGCCAACTCAGTTGCAGCTGTTGTTCGCCCTTGCAAACTTCGAGAACATCGCCCGGGGGTTGGTCAATAAATCGTGGCAATTCCGGCAGAAGCTGGATCAACACTTGGACGTCTTCCACCGACAGCGGCTCCGGCCCCATCGATTCGCCGACGCGGAACAGGCACGGATAGGCTTCCGGCCCCGCCAGTTCCCATCCCATCCGCTCTTGGTACCAAACGTCCGGCGGAACTGCTTCAAACGCCTCCCCATACTCCAGTGAAAACGACTCGCCGACCAACGCTTGGGCATCCCCAGACAGCATCCGGTCCGCGGCTTGGACGCTATCCAAAAGGGCGATTCCCAACGATTGCCCAAGCTGTCCCATCACACAAGCCGCCCGCTCGGGAATCTCCCAGGCCTTGTTGGTGACGCGAATGAACTTGTCAGCGGCAACCATCTTCCACGGCTTCGCGCGATAGAAATTGGCGATGACTCGGTAAAGCTGTTCCAGCAATTCCTCATCGGCGTCGCAGGAAGCCCACAGCGACTGGGGCACGCGACCTTCGGTAAGAAGCATGTCGGCGATCACTTCGTCGAAGGCGCGCTTCAATTGATCGTCACCCTCGATCACTCGGACACCACCGAGCGCTTCGCCGAGTGACTCGATCGATGGTTCACCCAACAGGTCGCTTGCTTTTGGATCCACCAGAATCGTTTCGGCTCGGCGGGGCTCCCCGTTTGCAGGTCGAACCATCGCGGACCGCAGCGTGTGGATCAAATCCTCGCATTTCGGCTGAACCTTCAGCAGTTCGTGTTTGAGAATGGTCCCCTGCTCGGCGCACATCACTAACGTCAGATAACGGCGCTGAGGCGTGGCGCCGGCGCTAATCCACATCGGGGGATGAAACACACCAAGAACCCACGTTTCCTCGACCTTGGGGATCGCTTCTAAGGCTTCGTTCGTGATCTCCAAGTCTTCCGTTTCCTCGGACGCACCGTCCACGACAGCGGTGACCACTTTCTTAAAATGGTCTCTTTCGGACTTTTCCATGGTCACGTGGGTGACAGACACACCGTACGTCCCGCAAGACTTCGAAAGCGCGTTCAAGGTCGCCTTCGTCGTGACTGCGATCGAGTTCGGTTTACGTGGCCTTCCGACGAGCGGATTGGCGATGGCGTCGACAACGAACGACCGCAGGAAAGCCACTTTCGGCCGTTCCTTGAGAACTTCAATCGCGATCGGTGCCGCGCCTTCCAGCAGGATGATGCCAAAGCCCCGCTCGCACCGTTCGAGCAACATTTGCCAGTGCGCGTCCCCGGGAGGCAAATCGAGTGCGATCTCCCAGGGGTCTTCGGAGTCGAAGCCGTCCTGAAACAGGTCGTCTTCATGATCGATGCTCTCACGAACCCAAGCGACGCAGCCCTTGATTGCGCGTAGTCCGGGCAGCAAATACTCCGCGATCTGGACAGCGTCTTGCTCGAATTCCGTCAGAGGCTCTCCTTCACGAGGCATTGGGCGAACTCCACCGAGGTAGAGCGCGGCTTCCTCGTTGAACTCCAGCGCCGCGTGAAGCAGCGCCTCGCTCCGTCGACTCGAACCGCCGGCGATGAACGCCGAAATAGCACGGGCGTAAGGGATCACCCCGCATCATCGTCCTCGACACGTTGCAGCAAGCCGTCGAGTTCCTCAAACCACTCGAGCGTCAGGTACAGCGAAACGAGTTCGCTCGCTGCGTCGCATAAGTCGTCGGGATCTTCGTCCAGCGCCGGCTCGAGAATCTCCGCCGCCTCAATCAGCAGTCCCAAGTCTCGAAGCTGTGTCGACATGTGGGATCTCGCCGACGGCATCACCTCGATAATCAATTCATCATCCAAAGTGGAAGCCGTCCGAGAAGCGCGGCGATAAAACTCGATTCGATCCGCCGGATTTTCGGCGAGATCACCCAGCGCGATCATGGCATCGATGGCGTTGGGGTCCAAGTCGAGCGCCTTGCGAGCAACCCTTTCCATGTCGCGGGGAGCATCGTCCGGGTCGATCGAATCCAGCAATTTCGCGGCCTCGTCGCTACACATCCGCGACTGCCGGTGTTGATTTACCGACACCAGGGATCTCATCGTTGCAAAGACGTCCTCCAACATCTCTGGCCGCCCGCTGACCGCTTCTTTCACCGCGATCTCAAGCAGATCACGAAGCCCGCCCGGCCAGTCTTTTTCCGGGATCGGAAAGCTCTCAACAATGGTCTCCGTCATTTCGGCGACGCGTGCCTGCGTCTCAGCCCCATTGCTGCGCATTTCTCGATTCTTCCGTGCCTTGGCCGCTTTGATCCTCGCTTTGGTTTTGCTCTTTGAAGCCACAACGATTTCCCTCCTTGAAGAGTCGAAAATGGACACTGCGTGAGGGTATCCGCGTCAAGGACAGACCGCACCATGACTCGGAAGCGGTGCCTCAGAAACCCTGCTTTGGAAAACCTTGCCCCGGAAACCAAATCTATTCCGATCGAAACGATCGCAACGCACGTCAATCGCCGACGCCGAGAAAAGAATCACAATTTCGAGTCAGGAACGTTCTGCATTTTGTACGCTCCCCACTCGCCGATCCACCCGGGGGCCCTGTTGCCACCACACCCATCCCGAGCGGAGCAGAATGCCCTACTACGCGCACAGTTTGCCAAACGAACCGGACAAGTCGCGGTGGGAAACCATGGAACAGCACGAGGAACGTGTTGCCACCCGCTGTCGAACATTCCTTGAACGGATCCATCCAGACCTTGGCGACTGGGGCGACGTTCTCGGCCGCTGGCACGATTTGGGAAAGTACAGCCATGCGTTTCAGGAGTATTTGACAGCTTCAACGGATGCCCACACCGGAGAGGTCAAGCGGCGCATCGATCATTCGACTGCAGGCGCCCAATATGCGTCGAAGTCACTTGGCAAGCTCGGGCGTCTCGTGGCGTATTGCATCGCGGGACACCATTCGGGGCTTGCAGACTGGATCTCGGCGGAGGGCGACTCAAAGTCAAGTCTCAAGAGGCGACTCCAGAAGAGGATCGAGTCCTATGAGGCCGCACCCGATTCGGTCACCGATACGCCGATGCTTGTCATGCCCGACTGCGTCTGGGACCCGAGGACCCCGTGGTTCCAGTTATCACTCATCACTCGGCTCTGTTTTTCGGCGCTCTGTGACGCCGACTTCCTAGCAACCGAGACGTTTTTGGATCGAGAACGAGCTGACCTGCGGGAGTCCAATCTCCCATCAATCGTTGTTCTCTCGGACCACCTTCGCGACTACCTCAAGCGATTCGAAGCGAGCAAGCCAACGATCGTCAACCAAGTCCGGGGCGAAGTCCACCAAGCTGCGGATCGCGCTGCTTCGCTTCCCACCGGCCTTTTCTCATTCAACGTACCAACTGGCGGTGGGAAGACTCTTGCGTCCTTGTCTTTCGCACTGCAGCACGCCGCGGCTCACGGACTTGAACGAGTTATCTACGCAATTCCATTCACCAGCATCATCGAGCAAACGTCCGATGTGTTTCGCGACGTGTTTGATGACGTGGGCGGCGATGTTGTTCTCGAACATCACAGCAACCTCGATCCAGATGACCAGCAGCCGCACGCTCGACTAGCAGCCGAGAACTGGGATGCGCCGATCGTCGTGACGACAAACGTGCAGTTCTTCGAATCACTGTTCGCCTCTCGCACGTCGCGATCTCGCAAAGTGCACCGCATCGCAAAGAGCGTCATCGTGCTCGACGAAGTTCAGACGCTGCCGATCCATGTTCTCAAACCGTGCTTGGCCGTGCTAAAGGAGCTTTGCCAATTGCTAGGTTGCTCGGTGGTTCTCTGTACGGCGACGCAGCCCGCGTTTACTCGTCGCGAGTCTTTCTCGATCGGCTTCGAAGCTGAAATGGTTCGCGCGATTGTGCCCAACCCAAAGGACCTTCACGAACGAATGAAGCGTGTTCGCGTCGCGACACTCGGCGAAATCGAGGTCGACGATTTAGTTCGATCGGTCTCGCCGCACAAGCAATCGCTCTGCATCGTCAATACACGGCGTCACGCAGCCGAAATCTACACGCAACTGACAGAAACCGCCGACCCGGATTCGATTTTCCATTTGAGCACATTCATGTGTGCTGCCCATCGGAGTCAGGAACTCTCCAAAATACGCGACCGATTGAAGCATGACGAGGCTTGCAAGGTTGTGAGCACGCAACTCATTGAAGCCGGTGTCGACGTCGATTTTCCCGTGGTCTATCGAGCAATGGCGGGATTGGATTCCATCGCTCAGGCTGCGGGGCGATGCAATCGCGAGGGACAGCTCGACTTCGGGCAACTATTCGTCTTCGATTTCGCTGATCGGCTACCGGGTCTACTTGGCGATACTGCGGCGAAAGCCAGAGAGGTGATTGCCGACTGCGATGACCTGCTTTCGTTGGATGCCGTAGACCGATACTTTCGGCTTCACTACTGGCAGCTGTCTGCGAACCTGGATGAGCATGACGTCATGGCGTGTTTCCAAAGCCCGGTGGCCGAATTCCAATTCCGAGCGGCCGCGTCTCGATTTCAGATGATCGAGGACAACAGCCGTGCGGTGTTCATTCCCTGGAACGAAAAAGCAGAGTCTATCGAGCGCGAGCTGCGGGCGATTGGGACACTCACACGTCGGTTGCGGCGGAAAGCATCACGCTTCCTTGTCCCGATCTATGAACGAGCGTTCTCCTCCATGGTCGGAGCTGATATCGATGTTGCATCGGTCGAAGGCTTGCCGATTCTTATCAATCGCGATCTGTACGATTCCAATCTTGGGATCGTGCTGGAACGCGCCGGCTTCCACGACCCTGGGAGTCTTGTGATTTGAGATCATCCCGAAGCCCGCTCAAACACGTCGCGTCGCATTTGCGCAGAGGGTCGCGCGGTCACACGTTGCCCCGTGCCAGCATCTTGGCCTTGAGCAGTCGAACAACATGTTCGAGTTGCTCAAAAGTTTCGAGTTCAACTCGCTCTCGATCCGTCAGCGATCCTTCGCGGTTCCTGTCGAGGAGTATCTCGAGGCGTGCCTGTTTGTCCGCCGGCAATCGGAAGCTCAGGACCTGCTCCGCGTCGGCGGTTTCGGCGAGCAGATCCACGAGATCGGCAAATACGTCTGTCGTTGACACAAGAGCTCTCCATAAGACACGCGCGCGGACCATGCCGATTCGGGCAGGCGAATCAACTCGGAAAGGACGTTGACCATGGCACGAAAGATACAGCATTTCGCACTTCGAGTCTGGGGCGATTTTGCCTGCTTCACACGCCCGGAAATGAAAGTCGAGCGCGTCAGCTACGACGTGATGACTCCCTCGGCCGCGCGCGGAATCCTCGAGGCGATTTGCTGGAAGCCCCAATTCACTTGGATCGTCGATCGGATTCACGTGATGAAGCCGATTCGGTTCACCAACCTTCGTCGCAACGAAGTCAAACAGCGAATCCCCGAGAGAACGGCTCGAGCAGCAATGGTGGCCGGAAAGGGAAACCTTGGCTCCTACGTCGACGACGGCGACAATCGACAGCAACGCGCCGCAACCATCTTGCGCGACGTCCGCTACATCATCGAAGCTCACTTCGAGATGCGAACGACCGATGAGCGGCCGGAAAAATACTCGGAGATGTTCCGGCGTCGCGCCGGCAAGGGGCAGTATTTCCATCATCCCTATCTGGGATGCCGAGAATTTGTCGCCGATTTCGAACTCGTCACGGGCAAGATTCCTCCCTCCGAGCTTTCCGGCGAAACGGATCTTGGCTTCATGCTGCACGACATCGACTTCGAAAACGACATGACGGCAAGGTTCTTTCGAGCCGTGATGCGAAACGGCGTGATCGATGTCCCTCGCTTCCAAAGCGAGGCGTTACGCGCATGATCCTCCATGCACTCACCGACTACTACGAACGGCTTGCGGAGTCGCCGGGCGCGGACATCGCCGAGTTTGGGTTTAGTCGGCAGAAGATATCGTTTGCCGTCGTGATTGCGCCGGACGGAAAGGGATTCGACGTCCAACCCGTTGGGTTGGAACGCAAAGGCAAACGCATCGCCGAATCGATGATCGTGATCGGCAATGCAAAGCCGCCCGGCCAAGGCATCAGCCCGTGCTTCCTGTGGGACAACATGGCATACATGTTGGGACTCAAAGCCGATGACGAGAAACCCGAGCGGACGCAAGCATCATTCGAAGCGTTCCGTGAGAAGCACCTCGAATTGGCGGAAACCATCGCTGACGAACATTACTCGTTGGTCTGCGAATTCCTGCGACAATGGAATCCGTTCGACGCGGACCTAGCACTCACCGAGATCGGCACTGGATTCGGCGTTTTTCGAATCCGTGGAATCGAACAATACGTGCACCAGCGGGATGCGATCCAAGGGTGGTGGCGAACGCAAGTGTCAACTTCAACATCTGAGAAGCTCGAGACCGCGCAATGCCTGGTCTCGGGAACGGTTGGGCCGATCGCTCGACTGCACGAACCAAAAATCAAGGGCGTCGTCGGAGCCCAGTCATCCGGTGCCGCAATCGTATCGTTCAATCTGGACGCATTCGAGTCGTATGGCAAGACGCAAAGCTACAACGCTCCCGTCTCAAAGCAGGCGGCCTTCCAATACACCACCGCACTGAATCGGCTGCTGGCGAGCAAGCAACGATTTCAAATCGGTGACTCGACCACCGTCTTTTGGACCGCGAAACCATCGCCGATCGAAGACTTCTTCGGGAACCTCATCAGCGACCGCGTTGAAGACGAGTCACTCAAATCGCAGCTTCACGAAATCCTGAAGGATATTGCCAAAGGACAATGTCCCAGCGAACTCGGCGACCCCGCAACGGAGTTCTACGTGCTGGGCCTCTCGCCGAATGCGTCACGACTCTCTGTACGATTCTGGCACGTCAGCACGATTGGCACGTTCGTCGAATCGATCCGCACTCACTTCTCCGATCTCTCCATTGTCGCAGCTTCTTGGGAACCGCAATTCCCCGGTCTATGGCAAATCCTGCGGGAAACGTCGCGAGAGACAAAAGACGTCGCACCGCTTCTTGTCGGTGGGCTGATGCGTGCTTTGCTAAACCCATCGATCAACTACCCAGCCGCACTCTACAACGCGATCTTGCGACGGATTGCGACTGATAGGCGTCTCACATCAACTCGATGCGGCCTGCTTAAGGCCTACCTCACTCGGACTCAGACACTTCAGCGGAGCATTACTGTGGGACTCGATACCGAACGAACAGAGGTCGCGTACCATCTCGGTCGCTTGTTTTCGGCGTTGGAGCGAGCTCAGGAAGTCGCGCACACAGTCGACAAGAAGGTGACGATCAACGACACCATCAAGGATAAGTTCTTCGGTGCCGCATCTGCGTCACCGTCAAGCGTTTTCCCACGACTGATCCGGCTGAGCCAACATCACCTACACAAGATTGAACGACCAAGAACAAGGGTCTTCTTTGAACGGAAGATCGGCGAGATCTTTTCTCTGTTTGATGTTTTCCCGAATCACCTTGGACTTCGCGACCAAGGTCTCTTCGCCATCGGCTACTACCACCAGCGTCAAGATTTCTTCCAAAACAGGACAGATTCAAGTGACTCCGAAGAAACAGAAATCCGGAACCCATCTCAATCACAACCATCGGGAGAAGACCAATGAAGCGATATGACTTCGTCTACTATTTTGATGTTCGTGACGGCAACCCAAACGGTGACCCCGACGCAGGGAACCTGCCGCGTGTCGACGCTGAGACCGGGCATGGGCTCGTCACCGATGTTTGCATCAAACGCAAGATTCGCAATTACGTCGGTCTGGTCAAAAAGGAACAACCGCCGCACGAGATCTACGTCAAAGAAAAGGCTGTGCTCAACGGTCTGCACGAACGCGCGTATGAAGCCTGCGAGTTAAAGAGCACAAAAAAGAAGTTGCCGAAGAAAGAGGAGGATGCAAAACGGCTGACCGCGTGGATGTGCCACAACTTCTTTGACATCCGGACCTTCGGTGCGGTCATGACCACCGAAGTGAATTGTGGACAAGTTCGAGGCCCGATTCAATTCGCAATGGCCCGCAGTGTCGAGCCGATCGTCTCGCAAGAAC
>JBCBLJ010000427.1:0-7040 GCA_038520195.1 Planctomycetota bacterium | reverse complement strand
GTCGTCGGCACTTCGGCGGGCGTGAGCATCATCGAAGCGTTGGCGCTACGCTGGGCCACCGAGACCGTGACTGGGGCCGGCGCGGCACCCGCGATCGCCGACGGAGGAGCGATCGACCTCGAGCGACGCATTCTCGCAAGACCTGAGTCCCCGAGCCTGGGGAGGGCCGCATCGGGACTGTTGGAGGCCGCCGGTGCTTGAAGCGGTTGGGGACGTGTGATCGGCGTCGATTCGGGGGAGGCCGAGGCTCGTTCAAGAGGGCTCGCTGCCGGACTCGATCGTGCCGCGGGCGACGCTTCGGCGAGTTGTCTTTCCGAAGGCTGCGCGCTGGCAGGCTTCGCGGCGCTTGCCGTGCTGTCGGGAACCACGATCGGTGTGGTCGCAGGCTTGGGGGCGTCTTGTTGACTCGGCCTCCGTGAGAGCTTTCCGGGAGAGTCCGCCAGTTTGGGTTGCGATGGAGCGGGTTGATCTCGCTCCATCAGCGATTTTTGCATCGGCTGCTTCTCTGGCTGCCGCGGCTTGGGCACTTCCAATCGTGATTCGGATCGCTGGACCGGCGGCAATTCGCGTTGTTCCTTCGGAACGACGCGTGACGCGGTCTCCGAATCGACGGGCTTCGACCAATCTGGTGTTTCGTCGGAGTCACGCGGCGTTTGAAAGACGTGTTCGGGGACCGTTTTCCGGATCGGCGTTCGCTTCTTGGATTGGCCCTTGCTCGCCATCGGCTGAAACGCAGTGAAGACGATCACGTTGATCGCAAAGATCAGCATCAGCAGGTGCATGCAGAGACTGAACAGGAAGCCGAGTTGGATGGACTTGCGGAGAAACTTTGACGTCAAAGTGCGGAGCAAGAACGCAAGTCCGACCGAGACTCCAACGACCAGAACCAAATAGGTCCAGGCGTTGTACAACGGACGTGGATCGCGCCAGCTGAGGTTCGTCAGGATCAGCAACAGCACGAGTCCGCCGAGTGCCGCCGCCGAAACATCCAGCGGCCACATTCGTTGCGAATCCGTTGGCCGATGGTCGACCGGCTGGAGTCGCATTCGTTGTCTTGGTGGCGGCATCGTTGATCTCCGATTTGGCCGATGATCAGCCGGTCGTTACACGGTCGCTTCGGGACGCTTGATGAGTCTCATCCCGACGGTGCGTCTTGAGTGGTGACGGAGTAGTCGCTGATTCCCGAACGGTTACATACATCCATCACGTTGACGACCGGTTGAAAGGTCGTCGACCGATCGGCGCGAATCACTGCGGTCTGATTGGTTGGGTTCTGAGCAACGGCCGCTTTCAACATCGTTTCAAGGTCTTCAAACGTCGTTTGGTTTCCACGCAGATAAACGTTGCCGTCTTCATCGACGTCGATGATGATCTCACGTGGCTTGCCCACCATCGGCACCGCGCTGGTGGCCGTCGGAAGCACGATGTCGAGGCGGCTTTCTTCCTCCTCGAATTCGCTGGTCACCAAGAAGAAGATCAGCAGCAAGAACACGACATCGATCAGTGGTGTCAAGCTGAGCGTGCCCGCGACGCTGGAGCGTTTGATTTGAACCGGCATTGGGTCACCTCGACTTCGCGGTCGCCGACTCGTGTTCGAAGTTTTTGCCGTTCTTTGGTGGGGGTGGCGGAGGCGGCGCCGGACCCGATTCACCTTCGGGATGCATGGACATCAACGCGCCCGAATGATCGAGCCGGCGGCGACCGGTGAATCGTTGAAGTCCCGGTGCGAGATCGAACGCGAACTGTTCGACATTGTGAAAGAGGCTCGCCACTCGGTTCTCAAGGTATTGCGCAAAGATAGCCGCGGGGATCGCGACCACGAGTCCAGCGAGTGTTGTCACGAGCGCCGTGTAAATGCCTTCGGAGAGTTGTTCGCTTCGCGACCGGTCGGCCGATAGCGTGGTGGATTCGTGAAACGCTTTGATCATCCCCCAGACCGTTCCGAGCAGACCCATCAGAGGCGTCGCAGCGGCGGCGAGGTTGAGCCACCGAATCGGCGCCGCGCAGCGATCCGCTTCACGCTGGATCGTTTCGCTCGCCGTTCGTTCAATGTCTGGCAGCGGTTGCCCGGTTCGAAGCAACATCGACGCGACCACGCTGGCGGTCGGCGACGGGTTCTCGAGGCAAACCTCATACGCGTTGGTGGGATGAAAGTTCTCGACGGGGTCGGCCAACTGTTTCAGTTCTCGAACCAGGCGGCGCGGCATCACCTTGCCGGTGCGTAAGCTCAGCATCCGCTCGGCGGCGAGCGTGATCACCAGCACGCTCATCACACCAATCGGAATCATGAAACGACCGCCGCTGGCGATCAGCGTGAGCATGTCAATGCCGCTCGGCTCATCCGCGGGGACTTCCTCCACCGGCGGCTCTTCGCTCATGACGGCCTGGATTTCCGACGCGTCGATCCGTTCGTCGGCGTCATCCTGTCCGATCGCTACCGAATGAGCGACGGCGACAAGTAGGAACGCGACCAGAGTAAAGAGTGTGAGACGGAATCGTTGCTTTATCACGCTGGACTCACGTGACGCGTTCTCTGTGGTCAAGATCAAGGTAACGCCTCCAGACGCGCGGCGGATTTCTCCGACAGTTCGTGGTTGCCGTGTTTGTCGATCACATACCGGTAAAACTGAGCCGCAAACTGCCGTGACTTGGCTTTGGCGGCGGAGGTGCGGGCCGTTTGCATCAGCAATTCGCTGCAGCGAGCGGCTTCGAACCCGCTCTTCGCCTGCCAATTCTTGATGTCCTCGGGAGCCTTCTCGGCGCCGAATCCGTACATGACCCGTTGGAATTCGGGGATCGCTTTATCAAATTGCCTCTTCCCGAAATAAATTTCTCCCATCATGAAGCGCGCCCTCGCGGCGATCTCGTTTCGGTAACCGTCGGCGACTTGCGTGAAGTTTTTGAGGGCTCGGTCGTCTTCGTTCTTCTGTTGGTAGGCAAAGCCGGTTTCGTAGAAGACCTGCGGCAGATACGACGTCGCGGGAAAACGCTCTTTGAGTTCCTCGTACCAGCCGATCGCGTCGTCCCACTTCTTTAGCTGAGCGGCGGACTGTCCGCCGTGCAGCAGAATCAGCTCGCGGACTCGTCGTTCGGCGCTATCGCGGATCGAGCGTGAGGAGTCGTTGTTTTCGCGGATCCGTCGTCGCCCCTCGGCGTATGCATCGATCGCCGTTTGGTACTCCGCTTCTTTGAACGCGCATTCCCCGACCATCATCACGGCATCGAGCGAAAGATCACCCCGCGGGTGCTTGCGAGACTGAGCGTCGAACGCTTTGCGGGCCTCGGTGTAGTTGCCATTCTTGAAGTGCGACCAGCCAAGACGGTAGTGCGCTTTCTCATTCAACGTGGTTTCTTCAGCCCGCTCCGCGGCCGTTTGAAAATAGGTGACCGCGACGTCCCATTCACTGGCGGCGTAGCGCTGTTGTCCGACGAAGTACGCCGCTTCACCGGCGAGTTCGACATTGGGGAAATCGCTGAGCAGTTTCCGGAATGCCTGTTCCGCGGCTTGCTCCTCACCGGCCTCTCGCAGCGACCAGCCGAGTTCGTAAAGAACCTTATCCATCGATGCGTAGTCGGGAACTTCACGCACCAGTCGGCGCAGGAGCGCCGCTGCCTGTGGATGTCGCGTTTGTTTTTGCTCGATCAACGCCAACTCATACAGGGCGTGGCCCAAGTTGGTGCCTTCGGGCTTATCCTCTAGAAAGTCGGCCAGGTCGGTTTTGGCTTGATCCAAATCACCGAGAGTTCGGTGGCAAATGCCGCGAGCGATCCGGGCGTCGGCGCTGACGCGGTGATCGGGCATTTCGCTGATCAAGCGGGTAAACGTCGTCACGGACTCCTTGTGATTGCCGAGCTGCATGTTGGACCAGCCTCGACCGTAGAGCGCAAACGGAAGCAGGCCTTTGTCGCGTTCGGCGTTGATGATTCCGGAATAATGGATGACCGCCTGTCGATGGTTTCCCTGTCCGCTGGCGAGCTGTGCCAACTTGTATTGAGCTTGGTCGAGAATGCGGGTGTTGTCGCCGCCAAGGATCGCTTCCCAGGCTTGCTTGGCCTCGGCGGTGTTGCCGTCGCTCATTAACGCCGTGCCGCGAAGCAACTGGGCCTCCGCCGCCCGGGGCCAGTTCGGATCGACCGAAAGGCAGCGGCCGAATGAGACGGCGGCGTCTTCGGCCCGGCCCGACATCAGGTGTGCTTGTCCGACCAGAAACTGGGCTTCGGCTCGTTGACTATTTTGCTCAATGTCGGCGTATTCACCTTTGAGCAGCGCGATCGCATCATCGTATCCGCGCGCGGCGTTCATTGCCGTTGCTGCTCGAAGCACCCAGACGGGCCGCTGTGGGTTGGACTTTTCTGCGTCCCGGAGCAACCTGCGGTAGCTGGCAAGCGCGTCGTCGGTCTCGCCCGACATGAGCTGACTCTCGGCAACGATAAAGCGGACGTCAGCCGAAAGTTGGTCCCGTGAGAACCGCTTTAGGAACTCACCGGCGAGATCACCGGCTTTCGGATAGTTGTTCAGTTGAAGTGCCGAGAATGCGGCATTGTAAAGGGCCCGCGGTGCCAACGGATCGTCGGGGGCATCGCGGTACGCTTGTTCGGCGACGGAAATGGATTCTTCGATCGTATCGGCCGAGAGCGCGAGTGCTTCGGCGAGGTCGACTCGCAGATCGGTTTCAAACTCTCCTTCGGTGCCGGCTCGCAGTTGATCGCGGGCGATCTTGGCCGCAGATGCGATCTGTCCTTCCGACAATCGGATTCGAACCAGCCAATGCGCCGCTTCGGTTGCCGCCCCCCGGTTGCGGCTACCGAGGATCTCTTCGAAGCGCTTTGCGGCCTCGGTGGTTTTACCGCCGCGGTAAAGACTCTGCCCTGAGGCGAGCGTTGCATTGGCGGCGTACGGCGAGTCCGGATAGTCGCGTTGCAGGCGGTCATACCGTTTGGCGGCTTCATTGGGATTGCCATCCTGCACCAAGGCGTAGGCTTGGCGGAAGATTGCGTAACTGATGTCCGCGTCTTGAGTCGCGGAGTTCATCGCGCCGTCAAATGCGGCGACGGCGGCACCAAACTCGCGACGGGTGATGAGAAGGTCGCCAAGCCTGAGGCGCGCATCAGTGGCTAGCTCGGTGTTCGCGCACGCTTGGATCAGCTGCTGATAGGATTTGATCGCCGCATCGGCTTGCTTGAGTTCCTCCTGGGCGATTCCACGCGCATAGATGGCGTCGCAAAACAGAGGTGAATCCTTCGAACCCGGCAACTTCAAAAATCGATCGTACATCCGGATCGCGTCATCACGGCGACCGAGCCCATAGGCGGCTTCACCGCTGTAAAAGTAGGCACGATCGATATAGTCGCTTTTCGAATTCTCTTTACGAAGCAGTGCGAAGGTATCGATGGTTTGCTGAAGGCGATCGGGGTCTCGTTTGGGGCCCTCGCCAGCGGAGGCGTAATAGCACCAGCCTTGGTTGGCCAAGCTTTCTTCGCGAAGGTCGTATTTCTTGTCCCTCAAGGCGACCGCGAATGCTTGCGATGCCGCGACGTAGTCGGGGGCTTCGCGTTGCATGTAGCAAACGCCGAGATAGTGTGCGGCCTTCGAGGCGAGGTCGTCGTCGGGATACTTCTTCAGAAACTTCTTCCAGCTATCGATGGCCAGTTCCAGGGCGCCGCCGGTTTGAAAGTTGGCTGCGTCGGCATACAGGGCGATCGATTCTTCGGTGGATTCCGCCGACCGGGCGGACGCACACAGGCAGACGCCGGAAAGGATCACACCGAGTAGCAGCGAAACGACACGGAGTGGTCGGGTAGAGAGACGGGGCGGTCGCGCGAAAGTACGCGCGGGGTTTCTTGGGGGTGATTCCGAGAGAGCGGATGGCACGATAACGTCGACAGTGAACTGGGTTCAGAACGGGTTCAGGCCGCCTCCCTAGTTTAACGGTGAGCTGACAGAGTCGATAGTTCGAGGGACGTTTTACGTAATCGGCAAACTCCCGCGTGCCGGTGCGTGCGATGCCCCGTTGGGTACGATGTGGCCTGCCCTCCTGTGGCGGCAAATGCGGTATTTGTTGGTTTTGACGTGATTTCTGTTCGTGGAACAGCCAAACGAACCGTTCGCGGCACTGGGTGCGTACCGATCAACTTCTGTACAAGCAGGCTCAACTCGAGGTTCGGCGGACGACTCTCGACAATCGCATCATTGGACAAAATGGAACGCTGGCGGATTTTGAAGTGGCCGAGAAAACGAATCTAATCACCGGAGGCGCTGGCTTTATTGGGTCACATCTGACGCAGCTTCTGCTTCAGAGGGGGGACCGCGTCTTGATCGTCGACGATCTCTCGACCGGAAGGCGCGAGAACCTTGCCGCGGTCGAAGGTCACCCGCAGCTGGAATACATCGACGGCACGGTGGAGGATGAATCACTTGTCGCCGAAGTCGTCGGTCGCGCCGATGCGGTCTATCATCTCGCCGCCGCCGTCGGCGTTGCACTGATCGCCAAGCAGCCGATCCAAACCATCGAACGCAACGTCTATCCAACCCAATTGATCCTCAATCGGCTGGGCGTGATGGCTGAACGAGGCAAGCGGATTCCCTGCTTCATCGCTAGCACCAGCGAGGTCTACGGCAAGAACCCCAAAGACGTATGGTCGGAAGAGGATGACTTGGTTTTTGGCGCGACGACCAAGCCGCGGTGGAGCTACGGCGTCTCCAAAGCGATCGACGAGTTCCTCGCATTGGCGTTTCACAAAGAGGCGGCTCTTCCGGTCGTCGTGGGACGATTTTTCAACGTCGTCGGGCCGCGTCAGACGGGTGCCTACGGAATGGTGCTGCCGCGCTTCGTTAGCGCGGCTCTGAAGGGCGAGGATTTAGTCGTTCACGACGACGGCAAGCAGGTGCGATGTTTCGCCCACGTCG
This sequence comes from Planctomycetota bacterium, assembly GCA_038520195.1. GTDB lineage: Bacteria > Planctomycetota > Planctomycetia > Pirellulales > Pirellulaceae > Stieleria. The sequence continues at coordinate 133 of JBCBLJ010000427.1, read as the reverse complement.
AAGATGTGATCGGAGCGGTCGTCCAATTGACCGAGACCCCGTCGACCTACGGACGGGTTTACAACATCGCACCTGCTTGCCGTCGTCGTGAACGACTAAATCCTCGCCCTTCAGAGCCGCGCTAACGAAGCGC
>JBCBLJ010001071.1:0-2265 GCA_038520195.1 Planctomycetota bacterium | reverse complement strand
GGTTCTGTTTCACCTTCGCAAGATAGAAGACCTCATTGCCCATCTCCACCAACAGGAGCGACTCTCGACTGAGCACTTCCTGGTTCTCGCGACGAAGCACCGATCCCGCGCCCTTGAAGATTCCCGAACCCGCATCCTTCCACGACTCGCGGTTCATCGTCTTTTCCTTCACACGTGTCCAATCGCCGAGAATCCAGCGGATCGAATCCAATCGCGGCGAGTCCTCGCAACGCGCTGTTTGCGCGAAAAGAGCGAACGACAACAACAGCAAAGGCAGGCTCGCAGGTTTCATGATTCGCTCCGATGTCAAATGGCTTTCTCGCTGGAACCGTCTACCTGCAAGAGGAGAGCGCGTGTATCCGGGGCGTTCACTCGTCACGCACGATCTCAAACGTGGTGACGAGGTTGATGGTGTACTCCAATTTGCTTGGATTTTCGCTCGTGACTTCGTTCGGAGCTGTCGGAACGCTGATACCGGGGCGTCGACCATACCCGAATTGAGCACCCAATGAAGGTGTCGCCGCCACCGAACGAACGGCACCTCGCTTAACCCCGAGTGCATTGGCCATCGCATCGGCATCTTCCGTTGCCTGCTGCGTCGCCGTTTTCATCGCGGCACGCTTTTGGCCCGGGGTGACTTTCCCAACGAATTGCAACTTCAGCTTCGCGCCGGAACCGCTCCCTCCGTACTGCCGCTGCATTTGCGACATCTGTTCCATCATCTCGGCCTGTTCGTCGGTCAGATTCTGACCTTCTTGTCCTCCAATGACATCCACCTGCTCGATCTTCTCTTGAAGACGTCGGATGAACAAAATTTTCGCGTCGTTGTCCGATTCGGGGATAGACCAATCCACCTGGACGGTGGCCTGAGCGGCGAGCGGAAGGCTCGGGGCTTCATCGGACGACGTATCCATGCCCATTTCCATCATCATCATTTCGACATCGTCGTCATCCACGTTGCTTGCTCCGAGCGTTGTCTCACTGAAAACGATCGTCGATTGGTCCGCCTTCAACTGAATGAGCTTCTGTTTCGCTTTCTCCTTCAACTCGCGAAGCGTTTCCAGAGCTCGGCGCGCGTCCGAGTTGATGACTTCAATCCTTCCGATCATCCGCACGTGCGTCGCCGCGACGTCTACGGAGGCCGACTTGAAAATGTGCAAGCCTGGACCAGAGGGCATCGGCGACTGAGCCCTCGCGTCGACCGAAAAACCCGCGTCGACCGAAAAAACGACGATGACCGCAAATCGCCCGAGCCGACAAAACAACTTCTTAAAGTAACTCATGTTGTCAATTGTGTTGAATGTGATTCAGCAAAGGGTGGGGGAAGATCCGAGGAGGCGCTCGCTCAAATTCTCTCCATGAGCAGCCACCGGCAATGCAATGAATCGGGACAGAGGATTCGAATCAAAACGTCCAGAACGTGCCGTTGTCGCTTTCATCGATGGTCACCAGATCATGTGCCGCTTTGGTTCTCATTTGCTTGACCCGTTGTTTGATCGGACGACTTTGCCATTCGTTTAGATGCTTGTCCATCCAGCCGATCGCGGTCTTCAGCGTTGGTAGATCCGCCTCTCGGTCGCGGCGGAATAGTACCTCGAACAGCAACTCCAAACGCGACTCATCGTCGGGTGCACGCGCGACGTAATCGATTATCGGGCGCAAGGAGTGTTCTTCCGAAGGAGCCGCCAGTGCTTGCAGCGCAATGGAGAGCGCGGCTTCATCGACCGACTCACCGCTTGCAAAGCGTTCGAGCGACTTCGCGTCGACCTCGTTCCCGATCTCGTCAAAGGATGGGAAGCTGGGCGAATCGCCAAAGTACGTCCACGACTTAGATTGGAGCGAGTTTTGGTTCGTCGCTAGGTCGAGCCCGAGCCTCTGAATTCCGGCGTCTTCATCGCTCACCAGACGCGTGATCGTCGCGCGACGTTCGATGTCTCCCAAATCTGTGCCCAACGCCAATGCACGTGCTGCCAAGCGGCGATAGCGGACCGGAGCCTTGCGGTCATCCAACCATCTCCACGCCACCTCCACCGCAGACTCAATGTCACGGTTACCCAATGCCATCATTGCGGTCGCCGCCGACGTGTCATACCGTTCGCAAAGTCGTCGCAGAAGGGGTCCAAGTTCACTCGGAAACGGATGCTCTTCGTTGTAGATCGGGGGATATTGATCAAACAACTCGAAAACATCACTTCGCTGTGCCCCCGATGCGATCAAGATGCCGGCGAGGTGAGCGGCCACGCGTGATTGATCCCATCCGGCATC
>JBCBLJ010000933.1:0-3071 GCA_038520195.1 Planctomycetota bacterium | reverse complement strand
GTCGCGACGTAAGTGACCGCGACGACACCGATGACCCACGGCTGCAGTCCGTACTCCATCGGGAGTCGCAGGGTAAGCTGTAGTGCGACGTAGCCCCCAATGATCGACAACAAAAAGTCGGTCCAGTAGATTCGCGGATTCGGCGTCGTCAGATCACCGATCAGGCTCCGCGCTTCGGCGAACGAAAACTTGGAGTCGGGCGTGTCGTCAGAGACTGTTTCGACCGAGGGCGGCGTTTCAACAGACATGGTCAGGCTATCAAGATGTGAAACAGTAAAGGTGGCGTCCCGCGCCGGACAATTCCTACGTCCATCATCGTCAAACACAGAGGCCGATTTTGACTGGCCTCCCTCCAATCGCAATAGTTTGCGCACAATTCATTCTTTTGAGCGGGCGACCGCGTAGGCCACATGACATCTCGTCGCATCATCGTGATCGGAGCCGGCGCGGCAGGGATGTTGGCCGCTACCGAAGCCGCCCGCCGTGGGGCTCAGGTGACCGTCTTGGAAAAGAACTCCAAGACGGGCGTGAAAATCCTCATGTCAGGGGGGACGCGATGCAATATCACTCAGAATACCGATGCCAGAGGTATCTCGCACGCATTCGGCCGTAGTGGCCGGTTCTTGCAAAAATCCGTCGGGGCTTTCGGTCCCCAGGACGTTGTCGACCTGTTTCACGACGCCGGTGTCCCCACCAAAGTCGAATCGACGGGAAAGGTCTTTCCGAAATCAGACCGGGCGCTGCACGTCCGCGACGCGCTACTTAAACGGATGCTGGAATCCGGCGTCGATCTGCACAAGCATTCACCGGTCACGTCGATCGGCCGCGAAGATAACCAGTGGAGAGTCACCGTCGGAGGTGAAACGCTGTGCTGTGATTGCGTCATCGTCACCTCGGGCGGGCGAAGCTGGCCCGGCTGCGGCACCACGGGAGACGGCTACGGTTGGCTGCAAAACCTCGGACACACAATCGTCTCTCCGCGACCGGCTTTGGTGCCCTTGGTTGGCGGACATCCGTGGATGCGTGCCCTTTCCGGGCTAACGCTCGACGACTGCGAGGCGTCCGTCCATCGGCGCTCCGACCGCAAGCGCAAGCCGCTGGTCAAGCGGCGGGCGAGCTGGCTATTCACACACTTCGGATTCTCCGGCCCCGCCGCGATGGATGTCAGTGGTACGTTGACGGCCGCCGACGCCTTTGAAGACGTTGTCCTTTGCGTCGATTTGCTCCCGGCGTTGGACGCCCATGACATCAAATTACAACTCAGCGATCGTAGCCACGGAAAACGACTCGTCGAGACAATCCTCGCGCGCTGGTTGCCTCAACGTTTGGCGTCCTCATTGACGCAGACACACGGTGCCGACACATCGATCGCCGAATTACCCAAGCAATCGCTTCGTCGTTTGGTCGATGGGATCAAACACGCCGAATTGCCTGTCGAAGGGACCCGAGGTTTCGCCAAAGCCGAAGTAACGGCGGGCGGCGTCGCGCTCTGCGAAATCGACCCGCGAACGATGGCCAGCCGTGTCGCACCGGGCTTGTACGTCGCTGGCGAAGTCCTCGACGTCGACGGTTGGATCGGCGGCTACAACTTCCAGGCCGCGTTTAGCACCGGACGAGCCGCCGGCGTCGCCGCCGCGACAGAACCATAATCCCGTTTGCGAGCTGATTGGCGTCACTCACTCCGGACACCACTGTTGCACGCGCGTTGGAGTGCAGGCTTTAGCCGCTCACGAAGCACCCACACTGCGATCGGCGAGTCCAGCATTGATCGATCGCCGATCGCGACACAAAAAAAAAGGGAGAGTCCGGACAGGTTTTCGGCCCAGCACTGTTTCGGCTCCACGCGGACGCAGCAAACCCGCCTCGGGGATTAGCCGTCTGCCTGTTACACTCCGCGACATGAGTGAACTCGATCTTTACGATTACGAATTGCCGCGCGAGCGAATCGCGCAAGACCCGCTTTCCAACCGCAGCGACGCGCGCTTGATGGTTGTCAATCGTCGCGACGGCGAGATCCAACATCACTACGTCCGTGACTTGCCGGACTTGCTGCGCGCCGAAGACGTTTTGGTGCTGAATGACAGCCGCGTCATCCCGGCGAGAATGGTCGGCTTTCGCACGCGGACCCGAGGCCGCTGGCAGGGACTGTTTTTGCGTGAAGACGCGGAAGCCGGTGTCTGGGAAGTGCTCACCAAGACTCGCGGGACGCTCGTGGACGGCGAAACGATCACGGTCGAGGATCGCAATGGCTTGCCCGGAATGCGTCTGCAAGTCGTTTCACGGACCAACGGCGGACACTTGCTGGTGCTGCCGATGCCGCCCGAGCAAGACCTCGGCGAAACCGATGGCTTTACCTCACCCGCTCAGTGGCTCGATCGCTACGGCAGAATCCCGATCCCGCCGTACATTCGCGACGGCCACATGGTCGACGCCGACATCGAGAACTATCAGACCGTGTTCGCAAAGTCTCCCGGCAGCGTCGCGGCGCCGACCGCCGGACTGCACTTCACTCCGCAACTCATTCGTCAAATCACCAACGATGGCACCGAGACCGCTTCGGTCACCCTACACGTCGGGTTGGGAACGTTCCGTCCCGTTTCCGCCGAAAGCCTGGACGACCACCAGATGCACACCGAATGGGGACAGATCACAAGCGAAAACGCCGAGGTCGTGAACGAGAAACGTCGTGGTGGCCGATGCGTGGCCGTTGGCACAACCTCCGTCCGCGTGCTCGAGAGCGCCGCACAACAATTGGGAAAGCTTGACGCCTGGACCGGGCTCACCGACTTGTTCATCCGACCGCCGTTCAAATTCCAAGTCGTCGATGCGTTGATGACCAATTTTCATCTCCCAAAGAGCACGCTGTTGATGCTGGTCAGCGCTTTTGCGGGACGCGAGTTGACCCTTGAGGCCTACGCGAAAGCCATCGAAGCCGAGTACCGGTTCTTCAGCTACGGTGACGCGATGCTATTGGTCTAAGGACGGGACACGACTCGCGAGCGACATCTTGCAACCACTAGTGCTGCGGGAACGAATTGATCTTGCTTGGTAACCCGACGCGTGAGCGAGGG
>JBCBLJ010000834.1:0-3668 GCA_038520195.1 Planctomycetota bacterium | reverse complement strand
TCGCTGGATCGATCGCCAAGCCACCAACGCCGTTGTGCGGATAGTCGCCGTCGGTCTCACAGAGCACAATCTTTTCCGGCTCACCTTCGGCGCGTGTCTTCGTCGCCGCGTTGGGAAAGATTGTGCTCTGTGAGACCGACGGCGACTATCCGCACAACGGCGTTGGTGGCTTGGCGATCGATCCAGCGAATCCCGAGTGGCTCGCGTTTGGCTTCGGCGAGAACCTCGGCGTCGACTACACCTTTGTGGGTTCCGATGGAGTGAAGCTTTCCGGCGGCGCCGAAGGCGGCTCGACGTATCACTGCCGGACCGACGGTAGTTCGCTCACACGGCAAAGCACCGGACACTGGAATGCCTTTGGAATGGCGTATGATCTCCAGGGCAATCTGTATTCGACGGACAATGACCCCAACGCGACGCCGCCGAATCGACTCCTGCATGTGGTCCCCGGTGCAGACTTTGGCTACGAGTATCGATACGGACGATCGGGTCGCCATCCATTGGTCTGTTGGTACGGCGAGAATCCGGGCACGCTTGGGATGATCGGAGCCCTTGGCGAAGCCGCCTGCGGGCTGATCTCGCACGGTCCCGGTCAACTCCTGAGTGCTTCATGGACCGACAATCGCATCGATCTTCATAGGTTGAAACCCAAAGGCGAATCCTTCGTCGCCGAGCGAGAACCGTTTGTCAGCGGACCGGATGACTTCCGACCGGTTCACTTTTCGTACTCGCCGGACGGCAAGTATCTTTACTTTTCCGATTGGGTGAAAATCTCCTATCCGGTCCATGGTTACGGACGGATTTGGCGAATCGAATTCAAGCAGCCGGTCTCGCTGCTGTCACTCGAACGCAAAACACCAATCCCGCAAGCGTCGCTCGAGCAAGCCCTCGCTCTGTTGGCGAGCGAAGACGGCTATGTCCGCACCCGCGCGATCCGCACTCTCGTGGAACATCCCGAGTCCTTGAACAGCGACGGATGGAAAGCACTCGTCGACGCAACCGCGCGGGCGCACTACGCGATCGCGCTGAAGCGGCTGGACACTGGACTTGGTAAATCGGGAAGGTTCCTCGAGGCGATCCCGATGTTGTTGGAGGACTCAAATCCGTCGGTTCGATTTGTCGGTATCAAATGGATCGCCGATGAGAGCTTGAACCGTTTCCGCCCGAATCTCGAACGGATACTCGATCGACCAGACCTAGGCCGAAGCGATTTACGCGCGATCGTGGCGGCACTCGCGAGGATCAGCGGTCAATCAAAGAAGGAATTCTCACCCGACGAGACACTCTTAACGTTGGCTCTCGACCAGAGCAAGTCGATCGGCCTTCGAGCCATTGCACTTGCGTCGGTCAGCGTCGATCACCAATCACTCACGTTGCAAGTCTTGGAACGTTTGTTGGGGTCCGAGCAAGAACCGATTCGAAGTGAGGCTCTGTATTCACTTACGCTGCACGCGGACGAAGCACGTGGAGCGCTGCTTGCGGAGGTAGCAACCGACGCATCGATCGATTCCGTGTTGCGTGCCGACGCGATCGCGGGAATGGCCGGGCTTGGATCCCAGAAGCGAGGACTGCTGAATGCACTCGCGGAAGATAAGGACGCGGTCGTTGCGGCCGAGGCAAAACGGACACTGCGCACCGTTGATGGGGTTAGGGCAAATGGAGCGACTCCACCGCGACCAGAAGATCTTGAAGGCTGGAAGGCGCTAGTGGACCAAGCGACGGGGACACCCGATGTGGCCGTTGGACGCCGGCTGTTCTTTCACGCGAAGCTCGGTGGTTGTTACAAATGTCATGCGATGCGCGGGCGTGGCAAATCGATCGGCCCCGACTTAACCACGATTCACGAACAAAGTGGCATCACCCGAGATTGGTTGCTTGAGCACATCGCAAATCCCAACGCGGAGATGGCACCCTATTACCGCCCGCAAGTTCTATTGACGTATGATGGTCAGCTTCGCACTGGACTTGTCATCGGACAAGAAGGGCAGAAGCAGGCGTATGTCGGTAGCGATGGTGAGATCTTCCTCGTCGACAAGAAAGACGTGGACGAGCGCCGTGAACTAAACACTTCGATCATGCCGACGGGTCTGCTGGATAAGATGACTGCGAATGAGATACGCGACCTCGTTGAGTACCTGCTTTCGAAAAATTAATTCTTCTTCAAAAGCAGCCGCGAGCGGCATGAAACGTGCAAGCTACCAAAGTTGTAACGTTTCTTTTTGATCGAGGAGAATGTCATGAAAACGGCAAACGTCCCGGGGATGTCCAAGCACCGAGTTCACGAAGTAATGAGCCGCGATGTCGTTTGTGTCGACGTCGCCGACACGATTCACGATGCGCTCGCGCTGATGAGTGAAAATCGGGTTTCAGCACTTCCGGTTGTCGATCACCAGAATCACTGCATCGGCATTCTTTCCACCGCCGATCTGATCGACATGACCCTTGACGTGGATGATGATCTCTATCAACTCGATTTGATTGACCCGACCAGTCGCCGGTTTTTGGTCGACAAACTCGCCCACTCGCTCGGCAACGAATCGGTTTCGGCGTACATGACCGAGGTCGTCACCACGATCCGTCCGACAACAACACTCGCCGATGCGACAGGCGAGCTTCTACGCAACCGAATTCACCATTTACCGGTCGTGGATGAGAAAGGACATCTCTTGGGGATCGTTTCAACGATGGATATCCTCGCGGAGTCTGCGGCCGAAGTGTCTGTCGATTGACGCCGCCCGATCGAAACACGACCAAGTGCGCTGCTTGCTACCGCACTTGGCCGTGAAGTGTCCGCTGAGCACGAGGCTTGCTCAAAACCGCATTGCTTTGTCAACAATTGCGGGGACACTCGCACTGCGACACCTCTAGTGGTTATCCGGCCATGTTGCGGGAATCAACTGCACCTCTTTTCGGCCACCTTCAGCGACACGCAGTGAGTCCCGAACGTAGTCGTGGCATTGAATGCATGTCGTAGTCATCTGCAGATAAAGGAAAGTCGCGCCTTCATGGTTCCGTTGTTTCGCCATGGATTCGATCTGACCGCATTGGCGGCGGAAAATCATTCCGAAGTGTTCGTAGACGCGATCTCTGGCACGTGGCCACTCGGCCGCTTCACTAATGGCTTTCATCTTTGATGATTGTCTTGCGATCGCTTCAAAATCTTTCCGGAGTAGCGCGGCAAGCATTTCTTGCGACCTCGCTAATTTTGATTGCATCAAGGCGTTTTCAGCGTTTCCGATTGCAGTGACGGGCGGTTCGGTGCGAGCTCGATGCGCGATGCAAAGGGTGGCGATGATCACCGTCGCAACAAGAATTCTTTTCATCTGTGAGTCCCTTCCGTGAGTACGTGTTCTAAAACGCCGGTGGTGACGGTGCAAATGCGAGGCCAATCCTACGGCTCGTCAAAACCACCACTCGATCTGAGCGTTGGTGCGCGTTGTGACTCCAGTGCACACCCCACTGTGCATGGATGTCGCACTGGTCTGTGAAACACGACAATGTCGACGGCCGGCGAGAGTTGCAGCGAACAAACAATTTGAAGAAGTCGACTCACCTCCAATGAGCTTCATCAATAAATGAGTGTTTCCTCCCTGTCATCGCGTGAACTAGTGCCGCGGGAATTAAATGACACTGCTTGGAAAAACGGTAACCCGACGCGTGAGCGAGGG
>JBCBLJ010000930.1:0-3085 GCA_038520195.1 Planctomycetota bacterium | reverse complement strand
TGAGGCGATGCGATACGCCGAAGAGACGATGCGGATCGCCTCACGACTTGCGCCGCGTTCTTGGTGTCGTTCGCCGAGACGAAAAACACTTTGGCCGACTCGGAGCAGTGTGTCCCGCGAGCCGGCGAGGCTCTCGTCACTCGTCAGTTGTGAGTACAGATCGAAGAGCGCCCCATTGAAGTTGTCGCGCAGCTCCCGAAAGGACTCGCTCTTGAGTGTTTTCTCATCCAGCACAAGGGTCTCGACGTCACCAAGTGTTTGCAGGGCGACCTGCGTAGCGCGTTCGGCACGCGAGGCTGCGGACGCGGCTCGCTGAGCTTCGAGGCGTTCACGTCGTTGTGCTTCATTGGCTTCGGTGAGCGCGGCAGTGCGAGCACGGACGGCAAGAATACTGTTCCAGTAGGCCGCCGCGATCCCGAAGAAGGAAACCATCAAGGCGGCAAGCAGTGCCGCGGGAAGCGGATTTCGCCTCGCGAAGCGTACCGTTCGACCGACTCGTGAAAGTGGTCGCGCACGCACCACGTCGCCGTCTAAAAATCGACGCAGATCGTCGGCGAACTCTTGTGCCGATGCGTAGCGATCAGCCGGCGAGTGTTCCAAACACTTCAGGCAGATGGTCTCCAAATCTCGAGGGACCGATGCGCGGACGTCTCGCAAGCCCTTCGGTTTGCGACCTGGATCGGTCACCGCCGCCATCACACGGCCGAGGTGCGTGTCGGTGTACGGCGGCTTGCCCGTCAGCAACGCGTAGAGAACGCCACCCATTCCGTAGACATCGGTCCTAACCGAGACGTCCTCGTGTCGACCGATCGCTTGCTCGGGTGCCATGTACTGCGGGGTGCCAAGGATGTCGTGAGTCCCCGTCAGATCCGCATCCGCATTCGGATTACGGGCCAACCCAAAATCCGCGAGCATCGGTTTCCCCGAACCATCGAGCAAAATGTTCGACGGCTTGATGTCGCGATGCAGAACGCCGCCGTCGTGCGCGTGCTGAAGCCCTCGCGTCACCGCAAGCACGGTCTCCGCAGCCTCCTCGGCGGAATATTCCTTACCGGCTCGAAGCTGATCCGACAGCGTGCCGCCCTCCGCCCACGGCGTCGTAAAGTAAAGCCATCCGTTGCATTCACCGGCGTTAAAGACCGGCAAAAGATTCGGATGACTCAGTTGAGCCATGACTTCGGGCTCGGAAACGAAGCGTTTGACGAGGCTCGTGGACGCGTCTTGTTTCCCGTTCAAGAGCTTCAGAGCGACGATTCGATCTGGCTTGCTTTGCCGAACACGAAAGACCGTTCCCATTCCTCCCCGACAGGGTTCAAAGTCGGTCGGCTCAAAACCTGGAATTCCGGGCCAAGTGATCCCAATGCCCTTGCTGATACTCGAATCGAGAACCGTCGCGTCGGGACTGGTTGATCCGTCGGAATCCTGATGCTTTGTCTGATCGGTGTTGCCGAGCCCAGTCACCGAACCTTTGGCAGCAACGGGCTTGGAGCCATGGGAAGTGCGATCAGAGTCGGTCATTTGCGGCGGAGAAGGCTCGATATGATTGGTCTTCTCCGATTTTAGCCCGACGCTAACGGTATCGCACCCCGAAAAGGGGTGGCTGCCACTCCGAAGCACCCAAGCGGCTGGAAGAGACAACGCATTCGAGGGCAAAGATGGCTGACAGGGCCAGCGCGACTTCCTTTTTGCCTTCACCCTCCTGGTGGGAGGGTCGAGCGCAGCGAGGGGAGGTCGAAACGTCACCCGCCATCTCGTGTTCGACTAGCGGGCCAGTGGATCCAAATCCACCATCACCGTGTTCGCACTCCGAAGTGGCGGGCACCATTCGTGATTCAGAAGAAATAGCAATCGTCCTCGTGCTCAGTGAAACGGTGCTCGTAATCGAAAACGGGGCTTCCATGACGGATCCAATCCTCGACCAGGATCGACTTGACATCATCGAATTTCAATCGAACCCGTCTCAACTGCGTTCGATGTTTCGAAATCGCTGAGCGGAATCGCCACGCTCGCGATCAATGGTTGCGCGCCGCACAATCGATTCCGCTAAACATCGCCGAGAGAAACGGCAAACGAAACCTCAAAGATCGCGCGAAGACTTTCGACATCGCACGCCGATCAGCGTTTGAATGTGCCGCACTCCAAGAGGTGTTGGTTGTGACCGGCGGACTCGAATGGCAATGAAGTTTGACCGCGTTGGCGAATCGCCGGAGACTATGGCGTGGCGATCGATTAGGAGCACGAGCACCGCGATGCTGAGCACGAGCACAAAGTGTAAAGCCCCGCAAAGTGGCTGGCACCATTCGTGAGCGCCCAGCGTATTATTCAATCCGAGATGACGGAGGAACAGAAATTTGTTGCCGTGATGAAAAGTCGGGACAAATCTCGACCTCTGGAGTACCAATGGTTGACGGAGTGGTTCCGTCGTGCATTGTCAAGCGACCTCAGCGACAAAGTCTATCAGAGAATGGTGAAGTAGCTTGCACGCCATTCGTGGCTGGCCCATTCGTGCCCGATTCGTGTCCGGCGGATTGCATGATGCGACAAGTTGTGACACGAAGACAAAATTCAAACGAATCATCGCGATGTAGACTCGAACGGCGATGAAGTTTGTCCGCGTTGGCGAATCGCCGGTATGCTACGCTCTGGCGACCGATTACGAGCACGAGCACCGCGATGCTGAGCACGAGCACGAAACGCCAAACGCCGCAAAGTGGCTGGTGCCATTCGCGACGACATACGACATTGCTGTTGAAATCAATCCGTCGGAGAACCACCGATGCCAATCACGCCCATCCGTGGCGTACCCATATCGTGCAACGGAGGACGGCATGTGGCGTTTACAAACTGAGAACCGAACCGCCGTCCCTGCTGGCGCCGGTCGTTAGCCATCACGGGCCGTGCTGTGGAACTATTTGCTTCAGCAATAAATCTCGCGAACGACAAGCCATGGGCAACCGGCGTTGCGAAGAACGCCTTGGCGCGGGTCAACGACGTGATGTTTCCGGTACCTGCAGAGTTTCGCTTCAATGTGTCGATCTGTTTCGCCCATGAAACTGACGCAAGACCTCGCTTGGTGGCCGGTAAG
>JBCBLJ010000452.1:0-6783 GCA_038520195.1 Planctomycetota bacterium | reverse complement strand
GTGGCTTTGAGGCTGGCATCCAAGCAGAAAGCTTTACTCCCGATTGCATCATCGTCGACTTCTCGATCGGTAAGATCGAAGCAGTTCAGATTTGTCAGAACCTGCGAAAGAATGCCGACTTTACCGATGTGATATTGATCGCGCTGTTGCCCGACGACGGACAGCCGATGAGCTTCGATCGAAGCAGCATCAACGAGACGTTCAAAAAGCCGTTCGACGCCCACTTGTTGGCCGAACGTCTTCGAACCCTCGTCGGAGCCAAAAAGGAATTGGTGTAGGTTCGAGCTCCTCTCGTCTCGGCGGGAGAATCAATCAACTGTCACCACCGTCCATTGCGAAGACGCCACGCATTCCCGCAGATGCGTGGCGTTTTTTTTGCGCCGTTCCCTCCAGACGCTCTGGACGGTCCGTGTGGGTTACAGCATCTTGGTAGCCACCCCACGAACGAGCACACGGCGCACCGATGAGTCCGACCTCCAATCACTTTGATTCCGATGGCAAGGCGCACATGGTGGATGTGTCCGCCAAGGAACCTAGCCGGCGACTCGCCGTCGCCGGTACCGACGTCCGCATGTCACCGGAGGCAGCCACCGTCGTCCGCGAAGGGACCGCCCAAAAGGGCGATGTGCTCGGGATCGCACGCATCGCGGGAATCAACGCGACCAAGTCCACGCCTCAGCTGATTCCGCTCTGTCACGCGATCCCCGTCGAGTCGGCGCGAGTGGAATTCGAGTGGCTGAGCGACACACAGCTGCGTTGCCGTGTTACCTGCGTCACGACTGGCAAAACGGGAATCGAAATGGAGGCCCTTACCGGTGCGTCCGTCGCCGCATTGACGGTCTATGACATGCTCAAGGCCATCGATCGAACGATGGAAATCGGACCATTGCGCTTACTGGAAAAAGACGGCGGAAAATCGGGGCACTTCTCGAACCCATCTGACTAGACCAAAATCCGGCTCCGTCGCCGCTGAAACGGCTCGGGACCATGGTTAACAAGCCGCCGGGATTGCGGTTCGCTCCGCGTCAGAGGTATGGGACGACTGTCAACAGCCGCGTTCGAGCCCGAAATAATATGGATTCTTCCGAGACGCTCAATCGAAACGTTCACATTCCGACGCAAGTCGATGCCGCTCCGGTACGCCATTCTTCCGGCGTGTCGCGATCCGACGCGGGCGACGAATCGCCTCAGACCGGGCCCAGTTCCAACGCCTTTCTGCGACGGCTCTACGGTCCCATCCTGCAGCCACTCATGGACGTCGAACGGCGGCTGCGATCGGAGATGCAAAGCCCGTACGAGAGCCTCGCGCCCCTACTCCGCCACGGCATCCAACTGGGCGGTAAGCGGCTGCGACCAGCGATCCATTTGTTGATGGCCGAAGCCCTGGGAGGAGTCGGGCGATCGAACATCGTGATCGCATCCGTCTTGGAAATGGTTCACACCGCTACCCTTGTCCACGACGATGTCCTTGATGAGGCGACCACTCGGCGGCACGTTCCGACCATCAATGCCCAATGGAACAATCACACCAGCATCTTGCTTGGCGATTATCTGTTCGCCCAAAGCTTTCGACTCGCGGCAACGCTCGACAATACGCGTACGTGCCAGTGGGTTGGCGAAGCAGCGCGTCTGGTCTGCGAGGGCGAACTTCGCCAAGTCTTTTCTCGCTCAGACTGGCACCTCGACGAAACGACCTACTTTGAGGTGATTCAAGGCAAGACCGCCGAACTCTGCCGCGTCGCTTGCGCTCTAGCGGCCGCCGAAGCCGACCTCGCCGATGAGCAAATCGAGAAACTAGCCGAATTCGGCAGCTCACTCGGCATCGCTTTCCAAATCGCCGACGACTTCCTCGACCTCTGGGGTGACGACGCGACGGTCGGCAAGACCCTCGGAACGGACTTGCAACAAGGCAAAATCACGCTGCCAATCATTCGCCTCCTTCAGACTTGCGACGACAAAGATCGCGAAGTCGTGCTTTCGATTCTGGAAGGTCCTGCGTCCGCCAGGGCCTCCGCACTCCGGCCCTGGTTGCTCCGAAGCGATGCCCGCGAGTACACCGCATCGACGGCACGTGACTTCAAGCGTCGGGCATTGGAAGCGATCGATTCGCTCCCGCAAAGCGACGCCAAACGCTGCCTCAAAGAGATCGCCGACTTTTCCGTCGAACGGTCTTTCTAGCGGACCGAACCTGACTCACCCTCAGGCAAAGACATCGTGAATCGGATCGCCGCCGATGATCAGTGGGCGATCATTTCGGTCGTAGATCTCCGTCGTGGGATCGATCCCAAGTAGATGGAAAAGTGTCGCGGCTAAGTCTTCGGGTTTCACGGGCTTCTCAGCCGGAAGTCGCGCATGGTCATCTGACGCCCCGTACACGTAGCCGCCTTTTACGCCGCCGCCCGCCATCAGCGCCGTGTAACAGCGCGGCCAATGATCGCGGCTCGCGTTTTTGTTGATGTCGGGCGTCCGTCCGAATTCACCCATCCACAAGATGAGCGTCTCTTCGAGTAGGCCACGCTCCTCCAAGTCATCCAACAGCGTCGGTAAGGTCTTGTCCGTGATCGGCAGATGGTATTGGTCAACGATCTTGTACATCCGCGTGTCATTGAATCCATGCGTGTCCCATCCGCCCGTTCCGATCGATTGGCCTCCGATGCTGTTGGAAAAGTAAACGGTGACAAATTTGACGCCGGACTCGACCAGCCGCCTCGCAAGGAGGCAGCTTTGCCCGTAGGAACTCCGACCATAGCGATCACGAATCGACTCGCTTTCGGCAGAAAGATCGAAGGCGTTTCGCACCCGATCGGAGGTGAGCATCGAGATGGCTCGTTCGTAGTAGGCATCAAAACCTCGGACCGATTCGGAGTACTCCAGCATCCGAGCCTGTTGATCGACGATCCGTTGCATCTCGCGACGGCGGTGCAAACGATCGATGGAGAGCCCCCGTGGGAGCGTCAGTTCGGGCAACTTGAAGTTCGGATTGTTGGGGTCCTCGAGAAACAACAGCGGATCGTGACTCTTGCCGAGAAAGCTCGCGTGTTGAGCCGGCACGATGCTTCCGTCTCGAATCACATGCGGGTACGACACAAACGTCGGCATATCGTTTTGGTTCGGCGCTAAATGATCGACCACGCTTCCGTACGCCGGGTACAGATCCAGCGAATCACGCAACCGTTGATCATCGGTCGGCGGTTCGTGGCCACTCAGAGCGTAGTAACCCGCCGACGCATGATTGTTCATCGTGTGCGTCATGGTCCGAATCAGCGAAACATGGTGCATCCGCTTCGCCGTCTCCGGTAAGTGCTCGCAAACCTGGATGCCATCGGCGCTCGATGAAATCGGACGGTATGGGCTGCGCACCGTATCGGGCGCATTCGGTTTCATATCAAAGGTATCCAGCTGGCTCGGACCGCCCCACTGGAACAAGAAAATCACCGATTTTGCGCGCGGTTTGATCGCTCCTTTCTTCTCCGAAGCACGCAGCAACTTCGGCAGGTTCAACCCCAACATGCCCGCTCCGCCGACACGCAACATCGTGCGTCGATCAATCGCTGGATGGATCATGAGACAAGTTCCTAACGTCGAAACAAAAACTCTTTGGCATTCATGAGCGCCCATGCGACGTCGCGCAGTCCCTCGACACGGTCATTCGCCGACGGGTTAGCCATGATCGAATGAAACAGCTCGCCAAACCCTCTCGCTGGGTTCGCCGCTGGCTTTCGAATCAAGTCCATTGCTGCGGCAAGCTCGTTTGCGGTCGGACCACGCGAGAGCGCCGTCCAATAGAGCTCGTCGATGACCTGCTCATCGGAGAGCTCCGAACCCGCGAGCCGCGAGATCCGATTGTCTGCGGAAGCCAATCGATCATTCAGTCCTTCGCCAATGAGCATGAATACCTGTTTTAGCGTTGTCTCATTCGAACGCTCACAATCGCACGCCAAGATTCGGTTCGGCTTGCCAAACGTTTTCAAGAATCTGTCCCCGCCCTCGGCGGCCTTGCGCCGCGCGAGCTTGCTGGTCGCACCGGGGATTTGAACGGCACGGATGTTGGCCGCATAACCCAGAAAACTCGCCGGCTTCTGTAGGACATCACTCTGCATATCGAGCAAGACTTCGGCCGGCAAGCGTCGAACGAGCGCGTGGGAAAAGCTGGTTGCGTCGTGCGCGTTGGTCACATTGGGCTCGGCGGAGAGCTGATACGTCCGCGAGTTCATGATGAATCGGACAAGCGCTCGGACATCGAAACGACTGGCACGAAACCGTCGCGTCAGGCAATCCATCAGTGCCGGATTGCTTGGCGGATTGGTGAGACGGAAATCATCGATCGGATCAACAATCCCGACGCCCATCAATTGGTACCAAACGAAGTTCGCTTGCGATGCGGCGAAGAGTTCGTTCTCCGGAGAGGTCATCCATTCGGCGGCGGCGGAGAGTCGGTCATCGAGTTGCTCCGGCCGCAACAGCTCCGCGCCAAGGAACTTGGGCGCCACAAATGCTCCCGTGCTCGGATTACGGACCTCATCCTTCTTGGCCGTCAGAACTTTCTGATCGCCGACGAACTCGTTCTTGTCTAAGCCATCCTGACGTTTGTTCTCGCCAATCTCGTAATCGAGCTGCGAGAAGATCGCCGACCACTGGTAGTAATCCTCTTGAGTCCAGCGGTCGAAGGGGTGGTTGTGGCATTTCGCGCACTCCATCCGAATCCCCAGAAACAATCGCGCCGTCGTTTCGCCGCGGGTCGAAGCATCCCGATTCGCCCGATAAAAGTTCGCCGGCGGGTGCTCAAAGGTGCTGCCCGTCCCCGTGACCAACTCGCGAACAAACTGATCCAGCGGTAGCCCGGTGGCAAGGCTGTCACGAATCCAACCGTGGAAGACACGCACACCTTCGGTGTCGAGCACCTTTTCTTCGGTGCGAAGGATGTCCGCCCACTTGAGCGCCCAAAAATCGGCAAACTCAGGGCGTGAAAGAAGATCATCGATCAATTTCGTACGCTTGTCCGAATCGGCATCGGTCACGAATCGCCGCGCTTCCTCGCCCGTCGGAAGACGACCGATCGCGTCCAGGAACGCGCGTCGAACGAAGACACCGTCCTCGCACACCCGAGACGGGTTGGTCTTCAATCGTTCAAGTTTTGCGAAGACATGCTCATCGATTTCGTTTGCCGGTTCCGGGTCGGCCCATCGAAAATCGTGTCGCGCCTGGATGAATGCGATCGGGACGGGACGCTGAAGTTGAAGGTAGCGAACGATCAGCGTCGTCTCGCCGAACTTTCCCCTGCTCACGGTCCCATCCGCACCAACGGTGGCGTTCAAATTCGAGAGCTCGTAGCATGCGGTGCTCGTTACGTCTCGCGTTGTCCCATCCTCAAACGTTGCGTGGACTCGGACCCGCACGCTCTCGATCGGATCCGCGACAATGGCCGAGTCCGGAGTCACCTCGAGGCTGACCAACTTAGGTGCGTCCTGTGACGGTCCCGTGGCCCCCGCACGGATCCAATCGATCAACAGGCGATGTGCGGGTGATCCGCTCGCAAATCGAGCGCCGCCACCATGTGGAAGGCTTCCGACGGCTTTTCGCAAGATCAGACTCTGTTCGGGAGCACCGATGTCGATGCGACGTCCGCGTGCCGCAAGAACAAGCGACTGGTGATCAAATTCAGGCGTCTGACCGCGAAGCGAAAGTCTCAGTCCTCCCTTCCCGTTAAGGTTCCCGTGGCACGTCCCCAGGTTGCAGCCCGCCTTCGATAACACGGGCATCACGTCATTTGCGAAGTCCAGAGAACTGCGGGGTTCGGCGCCTCCCGCGAAGCTGAGGCATGAACAAACCGTGAGAAGAGTGACGATGTATCGCATGGTGGGGTCAGAGCGGATCGGAGGGAGCTCTAGTTTAGCCCATTCGCCTGGTCCTCGGGACTCTGTTTCGCGGCTCACTTTCGTCGTCGGTTATGTTCTCGGTCCCGCAGTCCGACCGAACCCCACCGTTGGAATCCTACCGATGTCCCAGCTGGCATTCCTTCTCGTTCTCGCAATCCCCAGCGTTTTTGACCCGGCCGAACCACTTCCACGGGCGCACGCGCACAACGACCATCGCCATGATCGTCCGCTTCTCGATGCATTGGATCATGGTTTTTGCAGTGTGGAAGCGGACATTTTCCTCATCGGCAATCAATTGCTCGTTGCGCATGACCCGACCGAATTGCGACCCAACCGGACGCTCGAAAGACTCTACCTCGAACCACTTCGCGAGCGTGTTGAAAAGAACGCAGGACGTGTTCATCCGAATGGCCCCAGGTTCATGTTGCTGATCGACATCAAGTATGACGGCGCAAAGACGTATGCAAGACTTGACGAAGTGTTGTCAGAGTACTCAGGAATGCTGACCCGAGTGGTCAACGGGGTACGCAGCGAAGGAGCCGTTGAGGTCGTCGTCTCCGGTGATCGGCCGAAAGATCAAATCGCCGCCGACCAAACACGCTATGTCGGAATCGATGGCCGGCTCGCCGTTCTTCAGTCCACCGCATCGGCAGACTTGATGCCCCTGATCAGCGATCGCTGGGGATCCCATTTTCGCTGGCGGGGCAAGGGGCCGATTCCAGATGCCGAACGCGTCAAATTACGTGAGATCGTTCGCAAGGCGCACCAAGCCGGTCGACGAGTACGATTTTGGGCCACGCCGGAATCAACCGAGCTTTGGAAGGAACTGGTGTCCGCGGGCGTCGACCATCTCAACACCGACCGACTCGGAGAGTTAGAAGTCTTTTTGCGCGGGCACGACTGACGG
>JBCBLJ010000675.1:0-4664 GCA_038520195.1 Planctomycetota bacterium | reverse complement strand
TTCTTTCGGCGACCCAGCTTCAGGTCCGTCAACGATTGCTGCGATCGGTGATCATCGCTGCGTCGGTGTCTTCGATTGATGAGACCGGGCAAGAGGATCTGTTGCGACGAATCGCGCGGCTCCAAGGTGACGCAGAGCGGCTCCAGCAGAAAGTCGAACAGCGGCGTGACCGGCTGAATGGAACGCAAGAGGGCCGACTGCGTGCCGAGCATGAACGACTGGCGCGCGAGCTCGGGATCCAGCGAATCTCGTTGGCGGTGATGCAGACCGAGTTGTTTCCGGAAGACAGCGACGATTTTAGAACCGCTTCGGTCGATGCCGCGAACTTGGCACGTGACGGCGTCGCCGCATTCCCAGACAATACGGCCGCCAAGCGAATGGCCAACTACTGGCTCGCCGTTTGCTTGCTCGGCGCCGGCGATACGGAGACCGCAGGCAGACTGATTCGAAGGGTGCGAAGCACATCCAATGCTGACGGTGCGGAGCGCTGGCGGGCGCTCGCGATTCGCCTCGCATTGGTGACCAATGACATTGCGGCTGCGAAAAAACTGGCCGCGGAGTTTTATGGCGACACCATCGACCGAGCGCCACGGAGCAGCGAGATGGATTTTGCGCGGCTTCGCATTTTGCTGCGGGAAACGGATAACGGAAACGCGGTCGCTCAGTGGCTCGACGCCATCGAGTCCCGTGGCGATGCGTTCGCCAGGCGGCGCGCCGAGGCGATCGCCATCTCGACGATGGGTCAAGCATCACCGCGGCCCACTAAGATGCCTTCGGCTTCCACGAATCCTGTGATTGTCGCCGCGCGGGGAGAAGACCTCACAAGACGTGGTGATTTGGCTGGTGGAGCTGCGTTGCTTCGTGCGGCCGCGCTTGCCGAACGCTCGCCGGATCGCGCCATTGTATTCGCGACGAAAAGCGCCGCGGCGAGCCTTGCGAACAAGGACGCCGTTGCGACCATCGACGTTTTGCATTCTGTCGCGATGAACCATTTCGCGTCGCCGCAAGCGTCGGGGCTCTCCTACGCGGCCGCTGACCACGCCGCTAAACAAACTGACCCGAGCGTCTTGGCGGAACTGAAAGACCGATCGCTGGATGTTCGATCGTTACTTCAAGAGATCTACGTCACTTGGCCAAACGGCGGCATCTATGGCCGGCGAGCGAATGAGTGGCTTTGTGAAATCCACACCAAATCGGGCGATTTGAAATCAGCTGCCTACGCCGCCGCGGAGTTCCTGCTGCTCGAAGAACAGCCCACCGCGTTTGACCGCACCACGACCGCGTGGTTTGCTTGGGTCAACAGTCTTGAGATCGAGAATGCGACCAATGAGCTAAAGGTCTTTCAGGAGTCTCTCCGAGAGCTCTTCGAAGCCCGCCCGCAACTCCAGCCACAGATTCGCGAGACAGCCGTTTGGCTTTTGGATCAGCCTAATTCGTTGATCGGACTTGATCCGACCAACATGGAGGATCGGTTCTTGCGGAACCTCTCGTTGTTGCGAATGGGCGAGTCGAGTCGGCTTGATGCCAGTGGGATTGAGAGCGACATGCAAAAGCGGGCGCGTTGGCGTTTGGTTCGTGATGGAATCCTCGAACCCAAGAAGCAGCCGTTGTTAGGCCCTACGCTTCGCGGCTGGCCACAAGCGGATCAGTGGCTCTCCGCTCGCGGAGAATTGTGGGTCGAAGTCAACGAGAAAACCATCGCGAACGTGGTCCTGCTCGGCTTAGACAGAAAGCCGGGAAGAACGGAGCGCGCCATTGATCTCTTGTTGGAGACCAAATCGGACGAAGCAATCCGCGCCGCGATTACCCTCGCTGACCGTTTGGTGTCCAGGTTTTCCATCGGCGAGGAACGCTGGCACGAATGGAAACTGAAGGCAATCGCATGGCTTCACCAGACTGGCCAAAGCGCAGAAGCCACTAAACGGGCGCGTTACATCCTGTTAACCAACCCGCCCAAAGATCCCGATGTGAAGGCTCGGTATGAAGCTTTCTAAAGGCCAATCTGGATGAGAAACACGTTCGTGTTTTCGATTCGTTCTGTGTTCAGTGGATGCGCCCGGTGATCGTGCTCGACATCGACGGCACCTTCTCGTGTTTCGTCGATGCGGCACCAAGCAAGAGTACGGTGACTTAGGAAAACGCGAGAGAAAAACATCGTGAACCTTTCCAGCGGTTCGCGTGTCTCGCGATCAATCCATACGACACTTTTGCTACCAGACACGGACGCGTTATGATTCGCCCCACGACGGAAGCTGATTTTGATGGCCTCATCACGATCGCGACTTCTTCCGGCCTCTTCGACCCAGACCAGACGGACCTCCTTGCGGCCATGTTGCGGTCTCCCGAAGAAAACGAGGTGTGGCTGACGGACGAAGAGTCGGGTGTTCCCGTTGGTGTCGCCTACATGGCACCCGAGAAAATGACCTACGGAACGTGGAACCTCTACTGGATCGCGGTTGCACCCGACCATCAGAGGCAGGGCCGTGGGAAGGCAATCTTGGACGAGGTTCAGCAAAGGCTGATCAAGGAGAAGCAGCGAGTGCTCCTGGTCGAAACGTCTGGCGTCGAGGAATTCGAATACGTGCGAAAATTCTACGAAGACAACGGGTTCGAGGCCGAGGCGCGAATTCGCGACTTCTACGACGCAGGCGTCGATAAAATCGTGTTTCGGAAAAAACTAGACTGATCGCCAGGCAGCTTCGGCCGCCCGTCGCTCGGAATTGGCTGCGGCTCATTGCTAGAATGGTAGGCGGCCGAGCGTCGGTTTCACGAATATCTCTTCGTCAATCTGAGCGATGTGATCGCCGTGTCCAGCAACTTCGCAATGCAAGAGAACGCTCCGATGGGTCGACGATGGAGACACAGGTTCTATGGCCAATCCGGCGTCGGAAACCGAACGTCGTCACGCGCGGTGATCGCGCCGTTGTTTGCATTGCTGTTGGCTCTCGTTCTTCTTTGTTCGTCGATCGGGTGCGGTGCCGAACCATCGCAAGGGACGGAGCCCGCATCTCCGACCACGCAAGACACTGGTGTGTCGAGTGAGGAGCAACCCGCGCGAGACACGGCTCAAGCGGTCACCGCCGGTCACTATGCGGTCGGTCATCCCGAGGAGGCTTCCGTCGCCGAGTTCCTTCGCCGATCGAAAGTTGTGGTCCTGTTGAGCGGGCACAACGGCATCACGATGGAGAGTGCGGACGGCGAGGGATGGGATAACCAACTCTCCCTGGATGCACTACGAAATCGCGTCGAGGACGCAGCTGAAAAGACGCAAGCCACCATTCTTCTTGAGAATAATTTTGCGGGGGACAGCAATGAAGACGACGACGTCGTTGAGCTCTTGAAACAAGTCGGCTTCGAGACCATCGTCGTCCAGTCATCGCATTCGAACGCGACCGTCATCGACAGGATCGTCCGAGGTTCGAAGTGATCTCGTGGTGAGGCAGTCTTACCCGAGCAAAAGGTTGATCCGCTGCTTCCATCGAGACGAATGCAGCTGGATAGCGTTTCGGCCGAGCGAACGGCTAGAAGGTGACCAGATCTTTGGGCGCGCCGGCGCTCATGTCGTTGGGTGGCGGCGCGAATTTGGTGAGTTTGATTCCTACGACCGCCTTCTTGTATTCCTCAATGGTTGGTGTTCTACCCAGGATCGCGGCCAGCACCACCACCGGCGTCGAAGCCAACAACGACTCGCCTTTTTTGCGATCAGAGTCGGCGACGACGCGGCCCTGGAATAAGCGCGTCGAGGTCGCAAGCACGGTGTCACCCTTCGCCGCTTTCTCTTGGTTGCCCATACAAAGATTGCAACCCGGTCGCTCGAGGTACATCATCTTTTCATAGGTCGTTCGCGCAGTTTGCTTCGGAAGCAAATCGTTGAACTCAAAACCGGAGTACTTTTGGAGAACGTCCCAATCGCCTTCCTCCTTGAGCTCATCAATGATGTTGTAGGTCGGCGCGGCGACGACGAGTGGGGCGTTGAATTCGACGATTCCCTGTTCCTCCTCCAAGTTTCGCAGCATTTGCGCGACGATCTTCAGGTCGCCCTTGTGGACCATGCACGAACCGACAAAACCGAGGTCGACAAGCTTCGTGCCGGCGTAGTAGGTCAAGTCACGGATCGTGTCATGCGTGTATCGCTTTGAGACATCATCATTGTGAACGTCCGGATCCGCGATCATCGGTTCATCGATCAGCCCCAAATCGACTTCGAGCTCTGCAAAATACGTCGCGTTTGGATCGGGCTTGAGCGCGGGTTTCTCACCCGACTGAATTTCAGTGATCCGTTGTTCTGCTCGATCGACCAAGCCTTGCAGGACTCCTTTCTCATTGTCCATGCCCTTCTCGATCATCACCTCGATTCTGCTTTTCGCGATCTCCAGTGACTCGATCAAGGTGTCGTCTTGCGAAATGCAGATCGACGCTTTGGCCTTCATTTCGGCTGTCCAATCGGTGAACGTAAACGCCTGATCGGAAGCCAGTGTCCCAAGGTGCACCTCGATGACTCGACCTTGGAAGACATTGTCTCCACCGAACTTGCTCAACATCTGCGATTGTGTCGAATGGACGACATCGCGGAAATCAATGTGGTCCTGCATCGCGCCAGTGAACGTCACTTTGACCGATTCTGGGATTGGCATCGATGCTTCTCCGGTCGCCAACGCCAACGC
>JBCBLJ010000748.1:0-4162 GCA_038520195.1 Planctomycetota bacterium | reverse complement strand
GTCAAAAACTGGTCGTAGCCGAGATTGCGGTTGAAGGCGTCGACGACCCAATCACGCCATGGCCAAACGAAACGATCTCGGTCGACCTGAAATCCATAGGTGTCGCTGTACCGTGCCACGTCGAGCCAATCGGCGGCCATTCGCTCACCGAATCGAGGATCGGCCAGCAGCCGATCGATCACCCGCTCGGTCGCATTCGGTGAATCGTCGGACAGGTAGTCCTCGATCTCTTCCAGCGCCGGCGGAAGCCCGATCAAGTCAAACGTCATTCGGCGTAGCAGTGTCTCGCGGTCCGCGGGCGGAGCCATTGCAAGCTTGGCTTGACGGATTTTGTCCAGGACGAAGCAGTCGATGAGATTCACGTTCGAATCATCAAACGCGAGCGGTGGTTCTTCTTTCCGCGGCGGCAGGAATGCCCAATGTGGTTCGTACGCGGCGCCCTGCTGAACCCACCGACGCAGCGTTTGTTTCTGCTCCTGGCTCAGTGATCGCTCACTATCGGGTGGTGGCATCACCGTGTCCGCGTCCTCCGAAAACACACGAGCGATCAATTCACTCGCTTCGGCATCACCAGCGACGACCGCCCATTCTTTGGCATCTTCTTCGACATCCAGCCGCAGGTCGGCCGCGCGAGCGGCGTCATCGGGGCCGTGACAGTGGTAGCAGTTTTCCGACAGGATCGGCCGGATGTCACGATTGAAACGCAGGGTTTTATCCGCAAAAACTTGCTCCGACAGCGACACGAAGAGCAGCACCGTGAGGAAACAACGCAGCGGGCGAGACGCGGGCATGACAGCTCAATGGCGGGGAATGATCGGGAGACTCTCAAGTATATTCTCTGCAGACGTTTGGGCGAGGGACGGGCGTTACGAAGTTGGCCGCGATCGACATCCCCAGCTGCCAAAATCGACCACCTCCAACCCCCAAACTCGGCCGTCAGTCGAGAACAAATCCAGCAAGCACGACACGACTTGGAGCATTAGCGGTTCGACTCGTCGGGGCCCGATGACGCTTGCGTTTCCGGGGCTAGCACCGCTGTTACCGGAAAGTGGTCCGAGGGATAGCGTCCTTTGACGTTTGTTCGGATGATCTGTGCCGAGTCAACGATTTGCTCGCCTGCGAACAGGATCCAGTCAATGCGTGCTCCATCGGACTTTCCTTGCCACCCATTGAACGTTCCTTCGTTCGCAGTTGCTTCGGGATGTTTCGCTCGGAGACTGTCTTGCAGTGTTTCGCCGACCAAGGCCATGTGCGGGCCTGTTCCTTCGCCGGTGTTGAAGTCTCCCGTCACGATGATCCTCGGTGCATCGGCCAAGCCGCGCAACTTCACAACACGGCGTGCCAGGAGTTCCGCCGAGCGCTGCCTCGCCTCGCGTCCACGATGATCAAAGTGGGTGTTGACCATCAGCACCGGACTGCCACCATCGACGTCTTGCAAGAGCAGCCAAGTTGCCATCCGTGGAAGCGACGAGTCCCAGCTTTTTGACGCGGGAACCTCGGGGTTTTCACTCAGCCAGAAGTGGCCACCGGCCAGTTGCACAAATCGTTGCGAATTGAAAAAGATGCCGCAGTGTTCGTTCGGGGTCGTCATCCGCGAGCGCCCGAAGTAACTGTAGCCGTCGAGTTGGTCGCGAAGAAACTCTGACTGAAAACCGAGCGCCTCTTGCACGCCGAGAACATCCGGCGCAAAGTCGCGAATCACGTCGGCGACCATCTCTTTGCGATGCTTCCAGTGGTTCTCGCCATCATTCGCCGCGCCGTAACGGATGTTGAAGCTCATCACACGAATGGGCGATTGAGCGTACGATCCTGCCACGCCGACCAGGATGGAGACGACGACGAGAAGTGCACGTGGGATGGTTCGGATCATTGCGCTGACTCAAGAAAACTGGTTTTGGTTTCACGCTCGGTCAGGTCGAATCATCGTCGTCTTGCCGAAACTTCGAGGATCTAACCGCACCGGCACGGAGTGTAAGGTCGGGCGGATCGACGGCTCGCGCGACACATCGAGCCCCGCCATGATCAACGTGAGGTTCAATCACACGTCATCGGACAAAGGATACCTCGTTCGGCGCTCCGGGGAGCAAGCGAGAGCATGGCTTTCGTTGTTTGAGCTTTTTTGGAGAGGCATGGTCCGTTGCAAATAGACGGCGAACACGAAAATCCAGCTACGCCATCGCGGTTGCGGTACACTAGCCGAACCGTTGGACTCTGCTTGCGTGCACGCCATGCCCGATCGCTTCCACCCTCTGTTTGTTTCGCTGGCGCTGATCTGGTGTTCCGCGTTCGTCGTCGCGGCGGAGCCCGTCGACTATGTGGCCCAGGTAAAGCCACTGCTCGCCGAAAAATGCTACTCCTGCCACGGAGCTCTGAAGCAGGAAGCTGGCTTGCGGCTCGAGACTCGCGAACTGATGGACGACGGCGGCGTGGTGGTTGCTGGCGATGTCGATCGAAGCGAATTGCTGGTTCGCATCTCTGCCGAGGACGACCGCAGAATGCCTCCCCACGGCGAAGGCGCCGAACTGCACGTCGATGAAATTGATTTGGTACGTCGATGGATCGCCGAAGGAGCCGCCGCGCCGTCGGAGCCGACGCCTCCATCGCCACAATCGCATTGGGCGTTTCAACCCATCCGGCGGCCGACGGTCCCCGACGGCGTTCACCCCATCGATGCCTTGCTCGACCAATCACGTCGTGAAGCGGGTGTGACGGCTGTCAACCAAGCTTCCCGGACGATCGCGATCCGGCGGCTCTATCTGGACCTCATCGGATTGCCACCCAGCCAAGCGCAACTTGCGGACGATCGCGCGTGGAACGTCATCGTGGATGAATTGCTTTCCTCACCCGCGCATGCGGAACGCTGGGCACGTCACTGGATGGATGTTTGGCGATACTCCGACTGGTACGGACTCGGCAAACAATTGCGTGTCAGCCAGAAACATCTCTGGCATTGGCGGGATTGGATTATCCACTCCTTGATGGAAGACAAGGGCTACGACCGGATGGTGACCGAGATGATCGCCGGCGATGAACTCGCACCGAGCGATCCCGATGTCGTCGCGGCCACCGGCTTTCTGGCTCGAAACTACTACCTCTTCAATCGAACAACGTGGTTGGACAACACAATCGAACACACCGGGAAAGCCTTCTTGGGGCTGACGCTGAATTGTGCGAAGTGCCATGACCACAAATATGATCCCCTTTCGCAACTCGATTACTATCGCTTTCGAGCGATCTTCGAACCGCATCAAGTTCGGCTCGACCTCGTTCCGGGCGAAACTGATTTTGAGAAAGACGGATTGCCGCGCGTTTTTGATGACCACGTCGACAAACCGACGTACCTTCACGTTCGCGGCGATGCCAAAAACCCAGACACTTCAAGAGAGATCCAGCCGGGCGTCCCTGCGATCCTCGATCACTTCGCCACGTCGATCAATCCCGTCGCGCTTCCGCACCAAGCGTATGCTCCCGGTTCGCGCAACGATGTTCAGCGACTGCTCCTGGGTGAGGCGATGGACGCTCGGCAACTGGCCGAACGAGAACTGGAAGCCGCTCAACGAGAGTCCGTCAACGAGCCTCGGTCGCTTGAATCATCGACGAAGCAGCCGCCTTTCGAACTCGTCGATGACTTCGATGCTGAGAACCCAAGCGTTTGGGAACTCGTTGGCAAGGGCTGGGAGTATCGCGACGGCAGTTTGCGCCAGACGCTGCCGACACGGGAACGATCGATGGTGAGATGTCTCCAAGCGGTACCGCGCGACTTTGACGTGAACTGCAGCTATACCACGACAGGGGGCACCACGTACAAGTCGGTGACGTTTCGGTTTGATCAGAGCGAAGACGGACGACACGCGAATTTCGTTTACACCAGCGCCCACGCTCCGTCTCCAAAGGTCCAGGCCGCTTTCACCCGTGACGGGAAAGACCGCTATCCGCAATCAGGTCGAACACCCAAAGCGATCGAAGTCGGTCGCCAATACGAACTTCGATTCGCCGTTCGCGGGACGCTCGTGAATCTGTGGCTCGATGGCGAATTCGTGAATGCGTTTCGCTTCCCCGGACCGCGTCGCGAAGGCTTCTTCAGCTTGTCCGCATTCGACGCCACCGTCGCTCTCGGGTTCGGTCAGGCTCGATTCCTTTGACAGCGAACGGATGCTGATCG
>JBCBLJ010001168.1:0-1794 GCA_038520195.1 Planctomycetota bacterium | reverse complement strand
GTCAGCAATTTTCGCTACGGCTTGGACAACTGGATCTGGGCTATGCAAGGCTACAACAACAGCACGCCTCGATTTGACGGCAAGCGAGCACAGACGTTTCGACAAGGGTTTTGGCGATTCAAACTCTCGCAATCCGATCCTCCCAAGGTAATGGACCTCGAGTTTGTTCGTTCCAGCGACAACAACACATGGGGCCTTGGCATCAGCGAAGAAGGTCTGATCTTCGGATCGACGGCGAATCGCAACCCAAGCATGTTTGTCCCGATTCCCAATCGTTACTTCGAACGGGTCCGTGGCTGGGCGCCGTCAACACTGCACACAATCGCCGACAACCACGAGTTCGAGCCGATCACCGATAAGGTTCGACAGGTCGACCAGTTCGGTGGCTACACCGCCGGTGCCGGACACTCGCTCTACACCGCGCGAACGTTTCCTGCGGATTGGTGGAACAAGACCGCATTCGTGTGCGGGCCGACCGGTCACCTGGTCGGCACCTTCGTGCTTCGCCGCGACGGCGCGAACTACACCTCAACGAGCCCCACGAATCTGCTCGCAAGCGATGACGAATGGAGTGCGCCGATCATGGCTGAGGTTGGACCGGACGGAGCAGTTTGGGTCATCGACTGGTACAACTACATCGTGCAACACAATCCCACGCCACACGGGTTCGAAACCGGGAAGGGTGCCGCCTACGAGAGCGACCTTCGCGATAAGAAACGCGGCCGCATCTATCGCATCGTGCCGGTGTCCGAGCAAGGCGACACGCTGCACCGTTTCTCCAACCTCGCCGCCGCGACCAACGCCGAACTCGTCTCAGCGCTTCGCCATCCGTCCTTCATGTGGCGGCTGCACGCTCAGCGCCTGCTGGTCGAACGCAAAGCCCAAGACGTCTTCGCACCGCTCGTGGCGATGATCAGTGATACCTCCGTCGATGCGATCGGGATCAACGCCGGCGCGATCCACGCGCTTCAAACCTTGAAAGGTCTCGGGTACCTCCGTCTCGACGAGAAACTGCTCGCGGCGGCACAGGTTCGAGGATGCTTGGCAAACGCGCTTCGACACCCGTCGCCCGGTGTACGGCGCAACGCGTTGGCGGTGTTGCCAACCGATTCCCTTGGGCTCGAAATGCTGCTCGATCACGCTGCTTTATTCGCTGACGACGACATGCAAGTTCGTCTCCAAGCGATGTTGACGCTGGCGGACATGCCCAGCTCCAACGACGCTGGCAAGCTCATCGCGGATGTCGCCAGCAAAACAAATGACAACACACTCGTCGACGCTCTCACGTCGGCCGCGGCCGTTCATGCACTACCCTTTCTCAATTCGCTCACCTCACAGGTCTCCGGCGATTCGAAATCGGCGAGCCAGCGGATCGCACGTCGTGTCGCCGAACACATTGCGCGCGGTCGCCCCGACGCCGAGCAGTTACGCACCCTACTGTCGGCTCTCGGCGAAATGGCGCCAGCAATCGCGAATGAAGTCATCGAGGGGCTGACCCAGGGGCTTCCGCGTGACATCGCGATCCGGAACAACGACGAACTCGATGCCGCCTTCGTTGAGCTCTTCAAATCGATGGAGGGGCCGATCCGTGTCAAAGTCCTACGGCTCGCGTCGCAGTGCGGCAATATCGCTTTGGAAGACGATGCGAGTGAGATCATTGACGGGCTCAAGGGGGTTCTCGCAGACGGGAAGGCTCCGTCCGCCGACCGAATCGCGGCGGCCCGGGACTTGGTGGGCTTTCGAGCGAATGACGAGGGTGTCGTTGCAGAGATCGTTGAGCAAATCGGGGCGCAG
>JBCBLJ010000646.1:0-4958 GCA_038520195.1 Planctomycetota bacterium | reverse complement strand
CTCGAATCTGGACGGGTAGCCTGAGGGACCGGTAGGCTGAGAGATGTTGGACTGAGTAGTCTCGTTGACCTCGGCGATATTGGCCGCCCCTCTTCGAGTACGCGATTGACGCGCTGCTCAAAACAAGTGTGATCGGATCGATGATTCTCCGTGCCATCCGCAAGCTCTATGTCAACTCTTCGCGGGTCTACCTGGAGCAGTTTTGCAAACGTGCGGGTGAGGCGACGGCGGACGGCGCGATGCTTTTGGACGCCGGTTGCGGAGAAGCCCCGTATCGCAAGTTCTTTGGCCACACGAAGTACGAATCGGCGGACTTTTGTCAGGTCGACAAGCCGTACTTCAACCAGTTGACCTATGTCTGTTCGCTCGATGAGATTCCGGTCGAAGATGAACGGTTTGACACCGTCGTGATGACGCAGGTCCTGGAACACATTCCCAAGCCCCGTGACGTCCTCGCCGAGATTTCGCGTGTGATGAAGCCGGGAGGGCAACTGTGGATTTCGGCACCGTTGGCCTATCCCGAGCACGAAGTACCCTACGACTTTTTCCGCTACACGCAGTTCGCATGGAAGATGCTGTGTGAAGAAGCTGACTTGGAGATCGAAGAATTGGAGTGGCTCGAAGGCTACGCGGGCACACTCGCATTCCAGTTCGATTACGCGGCACGACACATGCCGTGGCGTCCGGAGAGCAGAGTGGTGTCATGGTTCGCAGCTCCGGTGCTCTACCTCACGCGGATCTGGTTGACGATCCTCGCGGCGTACTTTTCAAGAATGGACTTGAAAACAAAAATTACTTCGAAGGGGCACTGCAAGAACTACGCGCTCGTGCTGCGTAAGAAGCAAATCGAACAATCGGATGGGGACGCGAACGAAGCCGTTCCCAGCTAGTCTCGCAAGATGAATCTAAAGGCCAAATCGGTAGCCGGAGCGAAGTGGGCGGCGATTTCTCAAATCGCGAATCAGGCGTCTCAGCTTTACATCGGTATCACGCTAGCGCGATTGCTCTCTCCCGATGACTTCGGTTTGCTCGGAATGGTCTTTGTGTTTTCGCGATTCGCTCAGGTGCTCGCCGACATGGGAATCGGAGCCGCGATCGTTCAGCGGAGCACGATTGAGCCAAAGGAATTGAATTCGGCGTTTTGGTTCAACGCCGCCGCGGGCGCCGTGCTTTGCGCGAGCCTGTTCTTTGCCGCTCCGCTGATCGCAGGCTTCTATTCGACGCCCGCTTTAACGTCGCTGGCGCGGTGGATCGCAGCGACATTCCTGATTTCATCTTTCACCATCGTGCCGACTTCGTTGATGGTCAAGGATTTTCGATTCCGGGAGTTGGCCATCGTCGAAACGAGTTCCTTCCTCACTGCGGGGGTTGCGGCGATCATCGCGGCGTGGAACGGGATGGGCGTTTGGAGCCTAGTCATCCAGTCATTGGTTCTGGTGGCAGCCAAGCTCATCAACACCTTCGCGCTTTCGAAATGGAGACCGCAACTGCAGTTTGAGTGGAACGCGGTGAAGGGTCTGTTTCCATTCAGTATGAATCTGACCGGCGCACAACTCATCAATTACTGGATTCGAAATGCCGACAACCTGCTGATCGGCAAGTACCTGGGCCAAGGTGATCTGGGCCTGTACACCCGCGCGTACAGCTTCATGCTGATGCCGGTGCGCCAGATTTCCACGGTCGTGACGCGGGTCATGTTCCCGGCGTTCAGCTCCATTCAAGATGACATTCCGCGAATCCGCGCGATCTACTTGCGCACACTCAGCGTGATCGCGCTGATGACCTTTCCCATCGGATTGGGTTTGATGTCGGTCGCGGACTATTTCGTCCTTGGTCTACTCGGCGACAAATGGGCCGGCATGATTCCCATCTTGCAGATACTTTGTGTTCTCAGTGTCACGCAGTCTCTAGGCGCAACGGCCGGCGTGATCTATCAATCGCTTGGCCGCACCGACCTGCAGCTTCGATGGGCAATCTATTCGGCTGCGATTTATCTGAGTGCGTTCGTGATCGGATTGCAATTCGGAGTGGTAGGCGTCGCGGCGGCGTACATGTTGGCTTCGGTGGTATTCATGACGATCCCAAACGCAATGATCATTGGGCACCTGACGGGTATCAAGTTGCGTGAGTTTGGCGGAGCGGTGGCGGGCGTGTTTGGTTGTGCCGTGACGATGGCGACGCTTGTCTTTGGACTCGGACGTGTTTTAGATGGCCAGCTGGAAAAGCACTGGACGCTGCTCATCCTCGTGCTGACCGGCGCGACCTTGTATTTCGCATTGATTCATGTTTTCCGAATCGCTGCGCTTCGAGAGGTCCGACAACTCGTCGCTTCAAAACTGAAGAGTGACCCGAAGTCGGCCGATGCCGCTTCGCTAGATCAGGTCCCGCCCAAGTCGTCCCAGTGAAGAACACGACATGAAGGTTCAACACGAGAGCCGTCCCGCGAGAGTCTTGATTCTCAACTGCGTCGTTCAAAACGGCGGAGATGCTGCCATCTTGTACGCAGTCCTCGGGCAAGTGCGTCGGGCGTTCGGTGATGACACCGAAATCACGGCCTTCGACATGAATCCCGCCGAGGCGAACCGGCTTTATTCGAAGGTGGGAACGTTTCTTTCCGAACCGTTCAGCTCGAATCCAGGCAGAACCGGAGTCCGGCGACGGGCCAGTCTTGCGGGAATGGTGATGTCGACCCTCGTTCGTTCGAGTCCACTAGGAGGCATCATCAATCGCGTGTTGCCGGCCCGCAACGGCTCGGTCCAGGCACTCTTGGATGCCGACGCGATTGTCGCCACCGGCGGAACTTACCTCGTGGATCACTACGATCTCAAGCAGCGGATCTTCAGCTTCTTTCTCGCCCGTCTCACTGGGAAGCCGACTTATCTGTTCACTCAGTCGATGGGACCGTTTCAAAAGAAATACATCCGACGCTATTTGCCGATCGCGCTGAGGAACGTGAAGCACGTTTTCCTCCGCGATGAGCGATCGCTAGGATATCTCCGCAACATCATGCCTCGCGTGTCGGCGACGGTCTGTCACGACGTCGTGTTCGATCTTGCTCATCCGTCAAAGCGTGAGACCGCGTCGCCACCAGTCGTTTTGGTGTCGGTTCGAGAATGGAGTCGGTTCGGAGACCGGTCCGAAGACGAGGGACGTGAACTCTATTTTTCGTCGATCGCAAACGCGGTCACCAAGCTGATTCGTGAACGTGGCGTTCGCGTAAGATTCGTGTCGACTTGCCAGGGACTGGAGAGCTACCGATTCGACGATTCCGCGGTCGCCAGCCAAATACTGGATCGAATACCAGAGGACTGTCGGTCGGTTGCCGAAGTCGATTCGGATTTTCATCGTCCTGATGAGTTGGTCGATTTGCTTTCGACCGCCTCATTCGTGATCTCGACACGGATGCACATGGCGATCCTTTCGATGAATCATGAACTCCCTGTCTTCGCCGTGGCGTATGAATTCAAAACGGAGGAATTGTTCGCCAATCTTGGAATCGGCGAGTGCCACGTCGACATCGCGAAGATCACACCGGACAAATTCTCGGGCGACGTGATGGAGGCCTTTGACCGGCGTGACGAGATCCAGTCCACGCTGCGAAAAGTTCTTCCGGCGGTCCGTCGATCCGCGGCGACGCCACTGGATGCGCTCCGAGAGACGGCATCCAAACTCGGGTTCCGGCCGAATCATCACGAAATGAACGAATAAACCATGTTGGTCACGTTTTTCCTGTCCGCCTTTCCACGGCTCTCAGAGACATTCATCCTGTCGCAGATCACCGGATTGATTGATCGCGGGATCGACGTGCGGGTGATCGCCAGCAATCCGACCAATGAGGAAGTCACGCACAGTGACTACAACGATTACCGACTCGATGAAATCGTGACCCACGTTTTCCCGCAGCCGAGTCCCGGTCGACTCGCGCTGCTTGGCCAGGAAGCGGCTCGTTCGCCGTTTCGTTTGGCCAAATCCGTTCGCCCCGGTAAGTTCGGGAAGTGGTCTTATAGTCCCAAGTTTCTCAAGACCTGTCGTGTGGTATCGGAGATCGAACACGAACGTCCGTCGGACGTGATCTTGGCACACTTTGGCGGCGTCGGCGATCTCGCAGCCAGCGTTCGTGAAGTCGAACGGTTCGATGCGCCACTGGCGGTGATCTTTCACGGATCCGACATGGCGCACCCGCTGGCGCGTGGTCAGCGACTTTATCCTCGACTGAAGCAATGGGGCGACCTCCATTTGCCGATCAGCGATCGCTGGAAGAATGCGCTCATCAAGGATGGCTTTGCTCCCGAGAAGACCATGGTTCATCGCGTCGGTGTGGACGTGCCCGACCAGATCCCGAATCTTGAGCGCCCGTTCGGCGATCCCGTTCGCTTGCTATCGGTCAGTCGTTTCGCGGAGAAAAAGGGGCTCGAGTTCGCGATTCGCGCCGTCGGCCATCTCAAGTCGGCAGGGCGTCGCATTCATTATTCCTTGGTCGGTGGCGGCGAGTTGCAAGACTCGCTCGAGGCTCTGACCGACGAACTGGATCTGCGTGATGTCGTGGAATTTGTTGGGAGACTTCCAAAACACGAGGTGGTTCGGGCGATGCAGTCACACGACATTTTTTTGTGCCCGAGTGTGACATCGGCGAGTGGTGACCAGGAGGGCATTCCGACGGCGATCATGGAGTCGATGGCCAGCGGGTTGCTTGTGGTTTCAACGCGGCACAGTGGCATACCGGAGTTGGTTCATGATGGAGAAAGTGGCCTTCTGGCGGACGAGCGGGACTCGCAAGGGTTTGCGGCAGCGATCGAAACGTTGATTGACCAACCCGAGCTTCACGCCCCTTTTCGGCAACACGGATATCAGTGGGTTGACCAGCACTTCAACATTGACCGATTGAACGATCGTTTGGTGCAGCGACTGGAACGGTTGGCCGCGGGAGAACCCGTCGAGTAGCGTCGTTCTCGGCAATG
>JBCBLJ010000130.1:0-13807 GCA_038520195.1 Planctomycetota bacterium | reverse complement strand
GGAGTGCTTGTGTTGCTGCTCCTCTTCTTTGCGGTTGTGGCAATCGGGAGTTCATTCCTCACGAGTTCGGCGTGCGAGACGCTTCGATCCGGCCGAGAGGTGTCCGTGAAGACGGACTCGTTTTTTCTCTCATGCAGTTTCTCCGACGACGTGGCGACCATCCGATCGGGATCGAAACAAATCCTTGTCCAACCCGATGCTCTGGTCGTGGACGGAGACACGTTCGCCATCGACCCCGCGGTTTCCGACGTGCGTGTTTCGATCAAAAACGGCGAAGTAACGTTTTGGGTCGACGGAGAAACTGCATGAGAGAAAAAACGAGTCCGTCTTCACGGACACCTCTCGGCCGGATCGAAGCGTCGCGCTCGCCGAACTCGTGAGGAATGAACTCCCGATTGCCACAACGGCAAAGAAGAGGAGCAGCAACACAAGCAATCCGATGGCGACGACGGAGAGTGCACTGTTCTTCTTTCGTTCATTCATCGCGGTTATCCAGTGAGTCGCGTCGCCCGCGAACCTTTTTCGCGTTCACCTCATTCGTTTTTTTCCAATCACTCGCGGTAGTCTATCGCGTCTGGACGTTTAGCCCTACGGAAGATGGGCCGAAGGATGTAGTAAACGCCGGTGATCGGAAAGAATAAAACCAGCCCCGCCCACAAGGGGAGCGGCCCCGAGCGAAAGCCGACAATTCGGCACAGACTTGGCTGAGCCGTCACGAACTCGACCCGCACTTGATCACCCGCATCAGGGATCGCATGTTCGGTCCAAGAGACTCCGTTCTGTTCCACTCCGCCCGGAAGAGGAAAGCGAAATCGAACAGCCATGATGGGATTCCCTTGGTCGCCATCGCCGATGGTAAGACCGGCGTCGCGAACCCCCGTCACGATTCCGTTGGCTTGCCGAAGCGGTTGCCGCCAGAAACGGAGACTCGTCCAGTCGGCGTGACGGCCAAAAACCAACCATGCGAACACGCCGAGCAACAATAGAAGCCAACCCAACACCGCTTGTGGTGCCACCAATCGTCGGACAGGCTCCCGATTCATCGACGTCCCTTCGCGTGCGGCCACTGTCTCTTTATTGCTGTGCAAACCTCTTGAGTTTGCGATCGAGCGTGCTGCGTTCGATACCGAGGATGGCGGAAGCGCGACTTTTGTTGCCATCGGTGTGACGAAGCACCCGTTCAATGTGCTGACGTTCTAATTCGGCGAGCGACATTTCCACCGAAGCGCTCGATTGTGACGTCGCTTCGGACCCGCCGCCGTGTATTGCCGGCGTCAGCAATAAATGCTCCGCCTCGATCGAATCGCCGGTGTTGAGCACGACGGCCCGCTCGATCACGTTTCGTAGCTCACGGATGTTGCCAGGCCATTGGTAGTCCAAAAGCTTCTTCCGTGCCGCATCAGTGATCCGCTCGATCCGACGCCCCATCTGGGAGTTGAATTGCGCCAGAAAATGCTCGGCCAAAAGAACGATATCCGCACCACGTTGGCGTAGCGGCGGCACAAGAATCTCCACGACGTGTAGGCGATAGAACAAATCCTGTCGAAACTTGCCTTCTGCGACCATCGTTTGCAAGTCTCGATTGGTGGCGGCAACGACGCGAACGTCGACGCGGATCGGTGCTTGACCACCGACACGTTCGAACGGATGGCCTTCGAGGACCCGCAGAAACTTGGCTTGAATCTCGGAGTCCATCTCACCGATCTCATCCAGCATCAGCGTGCCTCCGTCGGCCGCTTCGAATTTGCCGCGTTTGCGATCCGTCGCACCGGTAAAGGCCCCCTTTTCGTGTCCGAACAGTTCGCTTTCCAGGAGCGACGGCGACAGGGCAGCGCAGTTCATGCAAATCAGTGGTCCGGACGCGCGGTCGCTGGCATGATGTAAAGCAGACGCGACCAATTCCTTGCCAACGCCCGATTCGCCGCGCACCAAAACCGTTGCGTTCGTCGGAGCGGCCATCGCGACGGTTTGAATGATCTGTTGCACCGCCGTGCTCTTGCCGACGATCTCGACTTTGTTTGCCAGTTGTTCCTTGAGTGCCCTCACCTGGCGTTGAGTCCGTTTGAGTGACCGGTCAAGTTTGCCACGGACGCGAAGGTTTCGAAGCGACTCGGCGAGTATCTCGGCGATCGCTAAGACAAACTCAAGTTCGGTCTCCGTGTAGACCGTGTTGGCGTCCGCGGAAAGCAAGTGAAGCATCCCCAGCAGGTGACGTTCTCGATCGCGGACCGGCACCAGAATCATGCTGACCGCATCGATCTCGCCTTGGCTGTTCTCGGTCGCGAGGGTTCGGTCGCCGGCAACGTTTCGGGCCAAGATCGCTTGTCCGTCGGCGCCGATGACGCTGGCGATGGCGGTTGGCGCGGGATGTCGATAGCTCGTCGAACCGATGGTCTGCTTCGACTGACGCGTTGCCACCAGAGTCATGCCCGAGTCGTCACCGCCGTCGCTCTTCCTTCCTCCACTCAAATAGCCGCCGATGCAATGAGAGCCGATCGAACGCTCGATTTGATCCAGTACCAATTCGAAGGCTTGTGGAACGCTCTCAGCGCCGGCGAGACCGAAGGCAAGCTGCAGGAGCGATGCGCGCGAAGCTTCGCCGGAGTGACTGAGGCCCCTGGCCAAGTCGCCTCGGAAAAAATCACTCTGATCGCGACGGGCCAGGATCGAGGCCGATTCCATCGCCATCGTCAATTGATCATCAGTGGCTCCTGCGGGCGAAGGCGAAGCCACCGGACCCTCAGCGGACTGAATTCGATGCACGAACTCGAGCGAAAAGCCCGCGATCTCGATCTTGTCACCCTCGCTCAGCTCTCGAGATTCCACCCGATCACCGTTGACGAAGGTGCCGTTTCGACTGCCGAGGTCTTCGATCATCCATCCCGACGAGGCCGACCAAATTCGGGCGTGTTGCCGGCTCGCTTTCTCGCTGCGGATCGCAATGTCATTCGAGCTGGACCGTCCGAGCACCACCTCCATCGGGGAACTCAGCCGAAAAACGTCACTCCACCGCCCCGCCGATTGCAGGACGAGGTAACCGTTTTCGATCCCGCCGACGGGGCGCGGACGGGTCGCGAGTGGATTGGTCCCTTCACCGAGGTGATCGGGCACCGAAAGGCTGCTATCGCTCAACGCTCTTCCCGCGACACAGAGGGGTAGATCAGAGTGGTTTAGAAAAGAGTGTCCGAGCGCGAACGGCTCGGTCGATTCCTATTCTAGCGTTGACGTATCGATCCGTCTCGTTAGTCGCCTCGATGGTCGAACTTGCGACGAAAAGGGGTGGTAACTATTCTTGAACGTGGTTTCGATCGCCTCCAAACCCACAATTTCCGCCGCAGCCGGACCGATCGGCTTTTCGCCCCCGCGGTGCCCCAAAAGCACTCCAATTGGAGAAACTTCTCGATGAAACTGAGCCTTGCTCGAGTCATTGCCGCGTTCGCGGTGGGCTTGCTCATCACCTTTGCCTCGCTCAATGCGGGATTTAACGGTGGTAATGGAAACAATGTTGGTGGTGTATCGATTGACCCCGCGGGCGTCGTGCGCTCGGCGACCATTGAAGAAAACCAAACGCTCGTTGACCTACTCCGCAACGACGCGAAAGTTCCCCAGGGTGATTTACGGGAAGCGAGCGAACTGAGAATGGTCTCGCTCGCCGGGCTCCAGGAAGCGATCCTGGAGGCACGCGAGACCGGTGCCCGACTCGCGCCTGAAATCCAGTTTATGGCCGGTCTAACTGGCATCGAATACGTCCTGGTCGACGAAGACAAGGATGATCTGATTCTCGCTGGTCCAGCCGAACCTTGGACACTCGCGGACGACGGAAGTATCGTCGGCGAAAAAACCGGCAAAGCAGTCCTTCAATTGGAGGACCTTGTGGTTGCCCTTCGGAGCGTCGAATTGGCTCGCGCCGAAGGCATCAGTTGCTCGATTGAGTCGACCGACGAGGGCCGAAAACGCTTGATCGCTTTCCAGCGCAAAATGCGATTGCGTCCCGGCCAAAACCCGAAGGCATTCGAGGCCGGGATGAAGCAAGCATTGGGCCCACAGGTCATTCGGTTGAACGGTGTTCCCGCGAGTAGTCGATACGCTTGCACCATGGTCGCGGCTGACTACCAAATGAAGCGTCTCGCGATGGCACTCATCGATTCCCCCGTGAAAGGGCTGCCGAGCTATCTTCAAATGGCTCGAAACGCGACTCATACCGGGAACGAAAATCCGCGTTGGTGGATGGAGTGCAACTACGACGCTTTGTCACGTAATGAGTCGGGTACCATCTGGAAGCTCGCCGGGCAGGGTGTGAAGACTATGACCGAGCAAGACGTCATCGATCGTCAAGGCCAAGCCAAGGCGAGCGGTCGGTCGAGCAAGTTGGCGAGCAAATGGGCGGACCTGATGACCGAACACTTCGAACAACTTGCCGGTGAGATGCCGGTCTTTGGCGAGCTGCAAAACTTGATGGACTTGACCGTTGTCTCGACACTGATCGTCCAAGAACGCCTCGAACAACGATCGGGACTCGATCTCGCAGTGCTCCGCGATGATGAAGTACTCGAGCCGATCGCATTCGTTGTGCCACAAACCATCGCGCCGGAGTGTAGCTTTATCAAAGGTCGTAGCGGCTGGACCGTCACGGCGTCCGGCGGCGTCTCCGTCAGCGGTTTCCAAGTCGTTCAAGATCAGACGGTCGATCCCGCATTGAGCTTGCAGGTCGCATCGAACGAGGGCGGCTCCTGGTGGTGGAACCACCGCTAACAGCGGTTAGCAATGATGGCGATAAGCCGTCCTCCATTTTGGGGAGGGCTCCGATCGCACGTCTCCCAATTCCCAGGTGAGCCACGCCTGTCGCCCGTACTCGGTTGGGACAGTCATCGGGATTTACCACTGAACTTCGACGTCGGGATACTTCTCCTTGTACCTCTCGATGCCGTCGTGGGTGACATTGGTGTTTGTTAACACCAGCACCTGAATCCCCTTCGGTGGGCAAAACAGGGTCTGCATAATCATCCTGTCGAGCATCGCATCGGTGATTCGGGTGTTTGAAAGATCGAGAGTGCGGACACCGACCGGGCCGCGGTTGTTAGAGAATCCATGAAGGTAGGAGAAATCTGCGTCGCTCAGCTTCGTGCCCGAGAGATCGACGTCGTAGGTGCCGTCGCCCAGGTTGACAATCTTGGCATCGAGTTGCTCCATCCGTTCGCCGGGCGTCGGCGCCGGACACCCCGTCAACAGCGTCAGGCAAAGCACCGCGCCCCCAAAGACCATCGGGAATCGCTTTTGGAATGTGCGTCGCATGGTGGTGATTAATCTCGAGCGAGTCATCGGGATGCGTTGGTTTCGTTGCTGTCCGGCTTTCCTTGGATCGAACGGCGATACAAGTGATGACGAGCAAGAAGAACGAACGGATTGCCCGAAAAACGAATGTCGGCGAAAACGACCCGCCGAACCGTCACGGTACCGGCAAAACGAATGCGGGATCAACCGACCCCGAGCACCGCCTAGCTCGTCGCGATCATCTCATAGAGCTCTTCCGGGTCGTTCGCATGAAGCACGCGTTTTCGCTGCGCCTGACTGCCGATCAACCTGGCGATGAATGAAAGGTGATCCAGATGCTCTTCCGCGTGCCCCTGAGGGCTGAGCAACATGAATACAATCTCGATTTCACGATTGGTAAGCGGACAAGTGATTTCCGACTGTGGACGAGCAACAACGACACTCGTTTCCTCCACCGCGGATGTCCACGCGTGGGGAATCGCGATTCCGTTTCCGAGCATGCTCGTATAGTCCTCCTCACGGCTCCACATCGCCTCGAGCAACACGTCGGTCTCGAGCCCCGGTAACCGACGCCTCAGGTGTTCGATCATCTCGCGATAGAGCGTCCGCAAGTCTTCGGCCTCGCTAAACAGGATGTTTTCGCGGTGCAGTGGGAGGTGCAATCGTTGTTGCCCTTGCCGCCAGTCGTAGACCAGCCATTCGGTGTCCTCCGCGTCTGCTTCGAGCGATGTCCCGAGCGTGACGGCTCCGTCGCGCACCGTGATCAAGATCTCGCGGTTCGGCGGCGCGGGATCCGGATTGTGCGGGTGGACGATATGCAGCGGCGCCGGCTCGCTGTTTCGATCCATCCAGCGATTGAGCGGTACCTCCGTCCAGACTCGTGTCCCCATCAGCAGGTGCTCGTTATCCGCGGTTTCGTAGCCGGCGCGTTCCCAGCGAAGTAGCTGATCGCCTTCGAGCAATTCCGACCAGCGCTGACAAAGCATCCGATTCAAATCGGGATTTGGGGTCAGCGCGAGCAGGTTTCCGCAGCCATAGAGCGAGGGGTGCTCCTCGGGTTTGAGCAACATCGCGTCCTCGTTGAGCGCCGTGAATCCCTCCTGATGAGCAGCTCGGATCTCGTGGGTGTTGGTATCGATGAGAACCGCTTCGATGCCGTGGCGTGTCAGGAATCGGCAAATCTGGCGACCCAACGCATGCCCACCGACGATGATCCAGCCGGTCGGGACAGGTCGCAACACACCTAAAAGACGCCCCAACACTCCGGCTGTCGCACCCTGAATGATGACCGTTGCCGCGATCACCGAGTAGGTGAACGATTCAATGAACTGCGCGTTGTCGACATTCGCCTCCTCCAATTCAAGCGCGACCACCGATGCCATCGACGCGGCGACAATCCCCCGGGGCGAGATCCAACTCAAGAACAGCTTATCCTTGAGGCTCAATCGGCTGCCGAACGTCGAAACGAAAATGTTCAACGGACGGATCACCAACATCAGCAGCAGCACCACCAACGCCAAACGCCATCCGGCTTCGAAGAACGAGCCGAGCTTGAGATTGGCCGCCAAGAGAATGAACAGGAGCCCAATCAGAAAGTCCTTTAACTCCGCCTTGTAGCTGACAATATCGCGCTGTTGCGGCGTTTTGCGCATCCCCAGCACCAAACCGGCCACGGTGACGCTCAAGAGCCCGCTCTCGGAGATCACCAAATCGGCGAGCGTGAAATTCAGCATCGCCATTGCGAGCACAAAAATGTTGGTGTGACCTCCGTCCATCCAGCGGCGCCGCAGAATCAAGTCGAGCAGAAATCCGAATGCGATTCCGAGCAATCCGCCGGTTGCAAACCGCAAGACAAAATCCTGCAACACCGATTGGGAGCCGGCTCCGGTGCTCACATAAAACTCGAAGCACAGCAGCGCGACAAAGACACCGATGGGATCGATCAACACGCCTTCCCAGTGCAGGATGGTTTGTAACCTCGGCTGAGCTCGGATTCGGTGCAGCAACGGGCCGATCACGGTCGGTCCCGTCACAATCACGAGGCTCGATGCAAGAAAGCAAAATGCCCAATCAAATCCGAACACGAGCCTCAAGAGCGTGGCCGCGCCGAGCCACGTCACCAGCACGCCAACCGTCAGGATCTTGAGGATCTCGCGGTTTTCCTTTCGGTAGCCATGGAGATCGAGCGTCAGCCCGCCCTCGAAAAGGATGATTGCAACGGCCAGTGAAATGATCGTTCCCAATCCATGCCCGAGCACCTCGGGATCGACGATGCCAAGGCACTCGGGTCCCGCAACCACGCCGCCAAGAAGCAACACGACAATCGTCGGCAGTCGCAGATATCCTGCCAAAGAGAAAAGGCAAACACCCAACGCCGCCGCCACCGTGAACGTGGTAATCAACTCATGTGCGTGCATCGCGGCTCACCACTCCAAGTTCGAATTGACCACCCAATGACGCCGCAAACCAGTTCCTCAGTTGCGAAGCATACTCGCGAGAGAATCAAGCAAGGACTCGGTTTGTTCGAAGCCCAGACATGCGTCCGTGATGCTTTGTCCGTACGTCTCTGCTTTTCCATCTCGCAGTTCCTGGCGGCCGCCGAGCAGGTGACTCTCCATCATGATCGCGAAGACGCCCTGCTCACCCGCGGTTCGTCGCGCCGCGATCGATTCAGCGATTTCGACTTGCTTCTCGGGGTCTTTCGCGCTATTGGCGTGACTACAGTCGACCATCAAGCGTTCCGGAAGGCCGGCCTGCGCGAGTGACTCGCACGCGCTCGCGACTGATTCGGCGTCGTGATTCGGCCCGCTCCGGTCACCCCCGCGGAGCACCAGGTGGGTGTCCGGGTTGCCGGCGGTTTCGAAAATTGCCGGCGCACCTTCATGCGTGAGCGAGGGGAACCAATGAGAACAGCGCGCCGCCCGCATGGCATCCACGGCGACACGCGTGTTGCCGTCCGTTCGGTTCTTAAAACCGACCGGCATCGATAACCCCGACGCCAACTCGCGGTGGATCTGACTTTCAACCGTTCGAGCCCCGATCGCGCCCCAGCTGACCAAATCCGCGTAGTACTGTCCGAGCGTCGTGTCGAGAAACTCATTGGCGACCGGCAAACCGATCTCGGCGATGTCGATCAAGAGTCGTCGTGCGAGCCGCAGGCCGCGATTGATCTGAAAACTGCCGTCCAGCCCCGGATCATTGATCAGTCCCTTCCAGCCGACGACGGTTCGAGGCTTTTCAAAATAAACGCGGAGCACGATCAGCAAGGAATCCGAAACTCGGTCGGCGATCGGGCGAAGTCGTTCGGCATACTCGACCGCCGCCGAGGGATCGTGGATCGAGCACGGCCCAACCACCACCATCAGCCGCGGATCGCGCCCCTGAACACAATCGCTGATCGCATCCCGATGGCTCGCGATTCCGCCGGAAGTTTCCGCCGAAAGCGGCAACTCGTCCTCCAGAATCGCCGGCGACAGCAACGGACGGGTCTTTCGGATGCGTACATCCGCGGTGGAGTCATTCATGGCGCGCGCTTCGGCGTGGGATTCAACTCCCCGCCCCCTCCTTGTTCGTCCGATGGGAAAGCAAAAGGTGCAGGGACGTCATCGTCGCGCCGGCCGGGCCCGAGATTTTGACTTGGTTGACCGGTCGAAGCGACTCGACGGGAATCGTCACGGTCACCGGTGCAAAAAGGTGGTTCATCTCCGAGAGCCAACCTTCTTGGATTTGCA
The DNA here is from genome assembly GCA_038520195.1 of Planctomycetota bacterium. Taxonomy (GTDB): domain Bacteria; phylum Planctomycetota; class Planctomycetia; order Pirellulales; family Pirellulaceae; genus Stieleria. Next base: position 4,805 of record JBCBLJ010000130.1, on the reverse strand, counting down.
GCGTGTTCCCGTTCACGGTGACGTCCAACGACTCCGCGATCCCGCCGTTTCGATGGAGCCCCAAAACCAACCGTGACTCCTCGATCGAGTCGACATTTTCGATTGCGATCTCAAAGGTGGTCGGCCTTTGCTCGAGCTTGACCGCTGTATCGGCGGCGTAGGCCCGGCGTTGCTCAACCACTTCAGAGGGTGACAACCGTTGCGTTAACTTGATCTCTAAAACGGTCGTCTCCTCAACATCCACGGGAAAGGAAGTCCCCTTGGAATCAAGCTCTTCATAAACGACCGCCCCGTCGCGATAGTACATTCGTCGTTGGGTTATTTTGCTCACTTCGACGCTCTTCAACAGCGAACTCAACACCACGTTGAGTCGATCGCCGCCCATATTTGTCGCGGCAACCATGAGCGTGTCGTCGTGATGGACCGCGACAACATCCAGGAAGTCTTGGTCGTGCTGTAACGCGAGACGACGACCGTTAAATCCCCGCCAAAGATCAAAGAAGCGACTTACCTGACGACGCCGATATCCGTCGATCGGCTCACCCTCGACTTGTGGCGCCGTTTCGGGGTCGAGCGTCAATGGCTCGAATGCGGCGTTTCCGCTGGTCGGATTCCACGGCACATTGAGAAAGACGAAGGGCACGATCATTCCGACCTGATCGGGTCGCTGCATCGCCTTGGTCAGGTAGGCGTTCCACGACCTCAGTCGCAACCAATCGTCCGAAGCACTGCGTCCGGGCTGTAGGGAACCGCACTCGGTGATCAAGATCGGTTTTGTGTTTTCCGTGCCCGCCATGTGAGCATGCAGCATGTCCAAGATCGCTTCAAACCGACCCAACAAGTAGTTCGTGTATTTGGATGAGCGACGTTCGTAGGCACCGATGGTACCGGAGTCCTCATAAAAATGATGCGAATAGAAATCGAGCGAGTCGGCGGTTCGATCCATAAACTCTCGCTGCGACTTGTAGAGCCCAAAATCGTTGACTTGCAGTTGCATCCAAGCGGACGTGGGGCCACCGACACGAACCTCGGGTGATCGACGTTTCACTTGCGTCGCGACTCGATTGTGAAAGTCAGCCAGGAGTTCCCAAGCGTTGACGTCGGCTTCGTAGTGGTAGTCCCATTCCGACTTGATGCTGCTCTCGTTTTTGACCTCCCACCAGGTGGCCGTTCGCCCGGTCGACTTGATCTGATCGGCGACAAAGGCCGCCGCCAGCTCCGCCGCGGCATCAAAGTGTTCGATCTTGGGAGTTCCACGACCTCCCGGATGGCGGGACATAAACGCCGGCCACTCGTCAAAGCAAGTCGCAAAAGGAGTGTCGCGGAACGCCGGAATTGCGTTGGAAAGCCCCATCCCGGAATCATAACTGTCGAAGAATGAAAGGTCGGCGTGGCCCGGACGATCGGCGTCCTCGACTAACTTCGGCTGGTCTTTTGAGTAGCCGACCACAAGCGAAGGTTGAAGTTTGACGATTTGACGGCCGGGAAAGAAACCTCGCTCGTGCGCCCAGCGTTCCAGTCCACTCGGGACACGGCCCGGCAGCGCGTAATAACGGAACCACCGCTGCGCCTCCAAGTCGCTGGAACCCGCGATCCGCAATTCGCTGTTCGGATCGATGTGCACCGCAGCGGCGCGACGTGGTCTCTCGGCACCCAGGTTGCGGAAGGGAATGTCGTCGAACACCATCGAGAGTTTTCCCTGCGAATGGAACTCGACACTGGTCACCCGTGTCTCTCCCGCCCCTTCGCAATGGAGTTCCAGCGATATCTTCTCCAGGTCCGGCCGCGGCACCGGAAGACTTGGCATCTGGACGCGATAGAACGAGTCTTCGCTCTTACTTTGGTGAAGATGCGATTGGGCGGCGAAAGGGAGTAGACGGATGGAGCGGATCCGCAGTAATCCTTCGCCACGCAACGTTAGGTGACGAAACATTCCGGCGACGCGTTGCGCACCTTCCGGTAGTTCAATGACCGCATGAGAATCAATCTCGCGATCGAGGTTGAGCACGACCAACTCCTGGAGAATGCGACGGTCTTCGTCCGCTGTCGCGTTGCCGGTGATCTTGGTCACTCGATCGGTGACAAACTCGTTGATCAAGAATCGATGTGCGTCATGGCGAATGCGACCCTCACGACTCAACTCTTGTCCCGAAAGCGATGTGGTGGCCCATCCCAAGGCGATCAACACCACGAAATAGCGAATCAGCATTTCGTGTCCATCTCGTGTCAGCGAAAGTGCGAGTACCGTTTGCCGGCGCTTCCATTCTGCAAGAATCGGACGCCGCTCCGAAAAACACGCGGCGTCTTTCGTCCTCAACACCGTAGCTCAGAGTTGCGTGATGTCGATGCCCGCAAACGTCCCGACGCGTTTAAAGTCGGCGTGAACCTCCGCTGCCGTTTCGAAACGGTCGGCAGGGTCCTTTTCGATCAAACGCATCACCAAATCGCTGAATCGCTCGTCCATCCCGATTTGCGAACCCACGGGACGCGCGGGGGTTTCCTCCGAGGTCGCTTTCAACCAGTCGGCCACCGACGATGACGGGAAGGGAGACTGGCCGGTCAGCAACGCATAAAGCGTTGCACCCAACCCAAAGAAATCGCTCCTCGCATCCAGCTTGGTCGCATCCAAAACCCGTTCCGGTGCAAGATAGCCCAGCTCACCAAGGATATCGCCCGGCTTGGTCAACTGAGCTGCCTCGGTGGTCTCCAGTGCTTTGGCGAACACCAGATCGCTCAGCATGTAAACGCAACCATCGTCGCATCGAAGAATATTCGCCGGTGTGATGTTGCGATGGACAATCCCGTGTTCACCCGCCGCCACCAAAGCTCGTGCGATGTGAAGTCCACACCGATAGACTTCGCGCCAATCCAGCGTCCCGCCGATGCCGATGCTCTCGATCAGTTTCGCCGCGCTGGTGCCTTCCACCCAATCCATCGCCGCCCAGCAGTAAGGCCCCTTTTTACCTGCGTTTCGCAAACCGACGATGTGTGTATTCTTGACAGGCAGAACGGTCTTCATCGCGCGGATGAACCGTTCTCGCTGCTCGTCCGACTGTGTCATTTGCGGACGTAGAACTTTGACAGCGACCGGCTTTTCACGCTTCGTGTCCAGCCCTTTGAAGATGGCACTATTGCGTCCCAGGGTGACGAGTTCATCGAGACGATAATGATGGAAGGATTGCCCCGCCAAATCGGTGATCGATCCCAACGGCGCGTCATCCGTCTTCATCGGTGTTGTCAGCCGCACCGTGTCTTGCTCGAACGCGGTGGAACCGTCTTCCAGGCGCAAAACCGACTCGCCGATCTCGATCAAAACTCCCGAGCCGAGCCGACGCGGGTTTTCAATCGCTTCGCCGTTGACGCGAGTTCCGCCGCTGCCGCCACGATCAATCAGCAGCGGCGTGAGATCGTCCATCCGTAGCTCACAATGAATCCGACTCATCTTGGGATCACGGATCTGAGTGTCGCTATCGGTGCCGCGCCCCACCACCAACGGCTGGTCGTGCGACAGTTGAAACTCGCGACCGGCATCAGGGCCCTCGGTGATCACCAATTTCCAAGCCTGGCTCATAATTCACTCATCTACAGCGTTCATTCGTCGATTGGTTCTTTGGCGGTCGACTCCTGACCGCTCCCGTCTTCCGACTGCGCGTCCATTTTGGGCGATCCGTCGGCCAAGCCATAGACGGCCTGCTCAAAATCTGTCAGCGGACGCTCGATCTGGGCTTCGACGGACATGATTAGTTGGCCCAATCCTAGCTCCGGCGAATCTTCCTGCTCGGAGATTTCTCGCATCAGCGTGATCAGTGCCGGTGGCGGTTCCAAAGAGTATCCCTGTGCGAGCGTCGCGGCTCGATAAGCAAGGTGTGCCGCCAGTTGCCGATCGGTGTCGAACAGCCGCATCGCCGCATCGGTCAATCGATCCAACTCATAGTGTTCTACGGTGTGATCGCCGTCTTGGCGGACGTGGTACGCGAATCGGCGCGCCGTCTCGCGTTCGTGTTCGAGCAGTTGAGTCAGTTCGGTGACACGCGCCCGGGCTCGAATCAACGAAATCCCCGCGAGAACCGTCAACACGACGAGCAGAAACGCAAACGAACCCGACACCGACGCCAGAAAGACGTGCCGACGAATCGAGTGCACGATCTGCTTGATCAGCCCGGGCGGCTTTGCGGCAATCGGCTCACCCTTGAGAAAACACGTCAAATCTTCGGACAGTGCCATCGCCGTTGGATATCGGTCTTTCGGCAACTTGGAAAGACACTTCATCGTGATGGTCTCGAGGTCCTCCGGAATCCCGGACATTAACCGACTGGGAGGCACCGGCTCTTGAGTCATCAATTGCGCGACCACATCAATCGGCGATGATGCCTGAAACGGAGGCCGCCCCGTCAGCGATGCATAGAGCACGGCTCCAATGGAGTAGACGTCCGAAGGCGGCCCGGTCGTCGCCTCCGGCGCGCCCGCTTGTTCCGGCGGCATGTAGTGCGGTGTGCCGATCAACTCTCCCTGTGCCGTCAACGCACTCTGGGACGCCAACGATTTACTGACGCCAAAGTCGGTGATGTGCGGCGACCCCTCGGAGTCGATCAAGATGTTCGCCGGTTTAAGATCTCGGTGAATGATTCGATTGGCATGCGCGTGGGCGATCGCTGAAGCAACGTCGCGAGCGATCTCCGCGGCGCGTGGTGGCGTCAGCGGACGCTCTTGAATGACCGCCGCAAGACTCTTTCCATCGACGTAGGCCATGGAAAAGTATGGCCGCCCGAGATGCGAGTCGACCTCATAAACGGGGACGATGCCTG
>JBCBLJ010000194.1:0-11452 GCA_038520195.1 Planctomycetota bacterium | reverse complement strand
CTTCCCCGCTGGGCGCATTCTTGAGCCTTGCGGGTGTTTCGGCCACGATCTCGCCGTCAATCCAAAGGCGACCGAGCGAGCGACAACGCAGCAAGAATCGGTTCGGCCCGGTTGGAAGCTCAAGCTCCGACGCGATCGTCAAATAGACGTTGGGACGATACGCCGACCGGATCCCCCAGTCGTCGAAGTGCGCCGGTAACCGCGGTAGCAGGAACGAGTCACCGGTCCATGCGAAAACCGGTTCGGAGAGTTGGAGATCCAACTGGTTTGGCCATCGATCGGCCGCCGGCAGGTCTTCGCGCATCTCAAAGAGAACGGTGCGTCGCAAGTCGCCGAAGTCCGGCATGGACGGAGGGCTGTCATAGTTGGGTCGCGGTATCGCTGGGTCACGACGAGACTGCGCGCGAATGACTTCGTCGCTCAAGATCCGTCGTGTCACGGCGACGCGATCGATCGCCCCGACGAAACTGTTCGAGCGATTGCCGTTTTGAGCCGAGCCGATCCACACCGCGGCATCGTCGGTGACCGGGCCGGCCGATGTCTTGCCCGCCATGTCCCATACGCCCTCGACCCTCCTCCCGTCGATCCAGCCGACCATCGAATCAGGGTGACCGAATTGATAGCCGACGGCGACGTGATGCCAACCATCGCCGGCGGCAATGGTGGAATCAACGGTGGTCCAGCGGTGATAGCGATTGACACCTTCGTGGTTGGTCGCGAACAGAAAACTCAGTCGGTAGGAACCTTCCTTTGGTGTGATCCGCAACGCCCAGTTTTGGTTGTCCTTTGGGTAGCCCTTTTGACCTGTTCGTCCTTTGCCGACAACGTACCTGGGGCTACTGTCGCCGACCCGCTGTGGTGATATCCAGGCTTCGACGGTGATCGCGTCGCCGAGTTCGAACGTGAGCGATGGATTCGACGCAATTTCCAAACGCTCGCGACCACGGAGAAGCACGCCCTGGTTCCCATCGCCAAAATACGGAAACTCGGGCGAACGCGGGCCCGCGATCGAACGAACTTTGCCCACGGATTTCATGCCCGTGCGGTCATCCAGGTCCCACACGACGGCGGTCGCTCGATTGCGATCGCTTGACGATTGGTCGTTCCTCGTCAAACGCTCGTTGGCGGCGATCCTTTCGACGCAGAAAACGAGGAGGACGAGTAAGCAAAGGGCGCGGGCCACTTTGGGCAGTGGAGTGGATTGCGGCATCGTTGCAGGCGGGTGGGAGCGGGCTCGTAAGTCTAACACACCGCGAACCACTTTTCTCTGAGCACGCAACGCTTGCTAGCTCGTGCAGGCCTCGTGCCTGTGGGAGCTTTGTGCATTTCGTGTACTGCCAACGGCCATTCTTTGCCTCCTTTGACGAGTTGGTCCAACGCCTATTGGCGTCGGTCAGCAGCCCCAGGAAGACTCGCCTCCAGATGACCTTACGCGGTGCACTGCGCAGCAAGTCGCAATCCATCCTGCATTGACTGCGGTTTCCGCGCTTTCATCAATGAGCGACGCCGTCAAGCACGGCTAGAACGAACTGACGTCGATACAGGCAGCTTCGGTGGTGCTTCGCACGAAGATCTTTCCGTCGCTGAATGCGGGTGTGGACCAGCACTTGCCGTCGATCACCTTCGCTCGTGCCAGTTCGTTGTAACCGTCTGGTGACGCTTTGACGATTGCGACCTCACCGGTGTCCGAAAGAACAACCAGTTTGTCACCGACAAGGATACAGTTTCCTGGGCCGAAGCCTCGCTCGGACCAAACGATTTCACCGGTCTTGAGGTTGACACACTGAAGTGGGGCTTTGCCGTATTTCTTGAATTCGTAGACGCCATAAAGGTAGCCATCTTTGATCAACGGAGAACTCCAGTGGTTCATCAGCTCATTGGGTTTGTACCACAGTTCGTCGGCTTCCTTTGCACCGGTGATGTTGAAGAGTGCCGCGCCGACGCCATAGCCAGCGGAGCAGTACACCATGGACTCGAACAGCACCGGAGAAGCGGCGGTGGAGACACTGAAGTCGAACTTGGCACGCCACTTTTCAGTGCCGCTTTCGGGGTCAACGCCGACCAAGCCGGACTGCATGAAGTAAACGAGTTGCTTCGAACCGGAGACAGTGCCAATGCTCGGGGTCGCATGCGTCATCAATTCATCGCCACTCTTCCAAAGAACCTTGCCGCTGTTCTTGTCGAACGCCAGAAACGACTGTCCCGGTCCTCCACCGCTGAGATAGATTTTGCTTCCATCCAAGAGCGGACTGGTGGCATTGCTCCACTTGATGTTTCGACCCGCGTTTTCGGCAACCACGTCATGTTTCCAATTAACTTTGCCGGAGGCGGCGTCGAGCGAGTAGAGCACCAGGTGTGAGTCGTACACAAAGACGTTCTGACCGTCACTTGCGGGCGTTGAACGCGGCCCGTCACCGCCGCGATTGCCGGGAGCGCCCGCGTTGCCGCCGCCGCCGTTGTAGGCGTTGCTGCCCAGTGGTGCTCGCCATAGCTCTTCACCCGTACGCGCGTCGAGTGCCAAGCAATACTCTTTTTCATCGATCGCAATCAGCGTTGTTGCGAGATTCTCAGCGACGCAAAACGAGCTGAACCCCAGTGGTGTTTCGGACTTCCAAACCACCGCCGGGCCACCCTTCCACGAGATGTGATCGTCGATCGACTCGGCGGACTTTCCATCGCCGACGGGGCCGCGGTATTGCGGCCATTCTTCGCCGTGGGCAGAAAACGTAAGTGAGAACATGACGAGGCAGGCGAGAGAGAACAGCGAGTAAGCTTTCATCGATCGGTGGGCTTTGTGGGGCAAAACGTAAAGCGGCAGTATCCTCGAACGTCACAAGCGAGTCCAGCGAGCGAGATGTCGGGAAGGATCCACCCCTAAGAGCATGATGGCGGCGAATGGTCTCGCGTCAGATTCTCGCGAGCTTCAAGACACGCGCAGCGAAGCTCAAACAGTGGAGCTGAAACAGTGGAACTCAAAGCGATCACGAAAGGCCGAAACGCACGCGCCCCCATCGTGTACGGCGTCGGCACCTAAACGCTGATTCGGATTACTTGCTTAGTTTCACGCAAATCACATCTCGATCGTCACGGATGTAGCCATGTCCGTTGGCGATCGAGAGTGACTGGCGGGTCTTGCCGAATAGCGATCGACGTCCAAGTTCCTCAAAACCCCTTGGTGTGGCTCGAACCAAGACCAACTCACCCTTCATGGTCGTGATCCAAAGCTTGCCATCGGCGAGCGTGAGGTTGCCTTTCCCAAATCGCTTTTCCTGCCACATCGGCTTGCCGGTCGCGGCTGCAATGCAGCTGAGGTGCGTGACAGGCCCAGCGCTTCCAACGTTGTCGAAGCCAAAGAGGTAATCGCCGACAACGACCGAGGTTTGCCATTCGTTCCGCATCACACTTTTGGAATCAACCGACGCCCAACGTTCTTGAACCGAGTAGCGATCGCCCCGCCGCGCGATGTCCAGCAGCACGCAGCCGTGGTTTTCACCAGCCGAGATGAAGACACCGCCGTCAATAAGGATCGGTGTGGCGGTGTTGCAGTCGTAGGGCGTGCGAAAGCCATAGCTCCACAGTTCCATTCCGGATTCGGGATTCATCGCGACGACACCAGCGGCGGTAAAGCACACGATCTGGTTCTGGCCCCCCACGTTCAATACGGTCGGTGAAGAGTAGCCAGCGAGCCCCGAGCCGCTCGACCACACTGGTTTACCACTGCTTGCTTCGAAGGCGCGGACCGCCCCTTTCCCGCCACCAGCGTGCACAATGACTTTTCCATCGACGATCAATGGGGAGGCCGACATGCCGTATTCGGACGGCTTGTCCGAACCGGAACCGAAAACTCCCACGCGCCAAAGCTCTTTGCCATTGTCACGCGTCACCGCAATCAAGACGCCTTCACCGGTGAAGGCGAACACGCGATCTTCGGTGATCGCGGGCGTCGCTCTCGGCCCATCCCCCATCGAGTTTCCGTAACTCGGTGCGAGCGGTGTCGCCCAGCGTTGCTCTCCGGTCCCGGCGTCCAAGCAGGCTAGCCATTGCTTGCCGCCGGCGTTCCAGGTGGTCACCGCGTCGTTGTCCGAGACGGCCACCGCCGACATCCCGACGCCTCCGCGGACTCGCCACACGATCTCGAGCGAATCATCGAGGGAGTCAATCAGGCCGGTCTCGCTCGATGTGCCGTCACGACTCGCCCCCAAAAACTGAGGCCAGTCGTCACCGTGTGCGGACATCACCAGGGCTGGCAAAAGCAGTGAATAGGCGAATCCAGCGACATACCTTTTCATGACCATCTCCGTCGGGCATCAAGAATGGGGAGCAGCGTATGATACCAGTCCCGTAACTCGGCCAGTGAAACGCGGACCTTCAAACACTTCGTGGGAAGGCTTCACGGCCCTCCCGGAACTTTTTGACAAAAAACCCAGGGTCGTCTGGGATGACGGGCGATCGGTGTCGTCATCCTTTTGTTCGCACGCGACAAGCGTCGCTCTCATCGTGTCTTAGAAGTTCTCCTATGCCGGTTTCTCCAGAGTTGCTGTGCGAGATCTGGGATCGCTGCCGTGACCGACTCGTTGTGGTGGCCCGGGGGTTCGGTGAGGGCTTCGAAGATGCGGTTCAGGAAGCATTCGTTGAATTGGCAAAGCGACTCTCCCCGCCGGAGGATCCGATGGCTTGGCTCGTACGAGTTACACGCAATCGAATGCGGGACCGGATTCGCACCGAGGGGCGACGCCGCAACCGCGAACACAAGTATGCAGAGTCACGTGGGGCGTCGGATCTAGGATTCGGTGGCGTCAGCGAGGCGTTCGTTCAGCGGGAGTCCAGCCAACAACTCGGAAGATGTCTCGAGGAATTGCCTTCTGCGGAACGCGAAGTCGTCGTGATGCACGTTTGGGGTGAGATGAGTTTTTCGCAAATCGCCGCCGCGACGGATCGTTCAACCAGCGGATGCCATCGGGACTACCACGCCGCCCTCAAAAAAATCGAGCGCGTCCTTCACCGAGACACGGACCAAAACCAGTCAACCGCGATACCCACCAATACGGTGAATTGATGTCTGAAAATGAAATGACGAGTGCCGCGTCGCTTCGAGAGAGATTCCCGATCGCGCCGACCGAATCAAATCCGCGGGTCGCGTTTTACCAAATGGGTTATGAGGCTCGGGTTGCCGAGGAAAAAGCGGAGCGGGTGACGGCCCCGCCGAATCGCCGAGTCTGGACACATGTCGGGGTCGGATTGGCCGCCGCAGCATTGGCGTTCGTCATGGGAGTGAGCACCAACTCGCCTCAGCAAGAGGGATCGTCGATCGCACAGACGACACCGCGTCCTCAAGTCGAAGCAGCTATCGCAGTTGACGATTCGGCTGTCTCGAGCGAACCGATTATCAAGCTCGATCGATCGTCGAAACCGGGCGGTTTCCGTTCCGTGCGTTCGATCGACTTTGTTTGGAACGCCACCGCGAACAACTTCACGCTCACCGCAGGAGGCCTTCAATTGGCCGAAACGACGGTCACGGAGCGTAGCAATGGTACATGGCGAGCCTCACGAGCGTTGTCGGACTTTGAAACCGAAATCTAACTAGTCTCTCTCAATCGGAGTGGATCGATGAAGTGGAAATGGTTGGGGCGCGCAATGTCCGCGATCCCATTGCTGATCACATTTTCCGTGGCAAGTCCATGTCACGCGCAGCCATCGGACGTGGAAACCGTTCGCGTGACCGCGGCCAAACCGCCGGTGCCAGCGCTTCGCTACCGCTTCTGGCCGTCAGTGAGCGAAGCAACGCCAATCAATGCGATGCCGATGTTTACTCGGGCGTGCTTCATGATGGAGGAGTCCCCTGAAACCGTAAAAGAGCTGAATGATGTGTACTCATCGCTCGGGGAGGGACAATGGACACCCGAACTGAAAACGCGGGCGGAGGCCATTATTGGAAAACGTGAGTCGGTGTTGACCGAGATGGAGCGGGCCACCGACTGTATGAATACGACTTTCGATCTCAACATTCGCGACGAAGACCTGCTGGGGCGAATCTCGTTGCTGTTGCCGGAAGTCCAAAAGAGCCGTCAGTTGGCGCGGCTGTTGATTGTGCGCGGACACCTTGAAACGCGTCGCGGCGACTGGGACCGTTTTAGCCGAACCGTCACAACCCTGTTTCGGCTGTCCGAGATGGCTGGCCATGACAACGCGTTTCTCGTCGGTCGACTCGTCAGTTTCGCGATCGTGTCGGTCACGCTCGAGCTTGTCGAGACGGCGTCACAGTTCGAAGATTGCCCCAATTTTTATTGGGCGCTCTCGTGCGTCCCCGACGAGCTGTTCGACGTTCAAAGCGCCTTGGAATGGGAGCGAGAGAACCCGCTCATCATCTTCGGGGTCGATACGCTCCCCGACCAACCGATCGGCGCCGAAGCTGCCGCGACTCAACTTCGCAAGACCATCGAAACACTTCGCCACACCGGTAGTATCACTGGATCCGGTGACGATTTTGAAATCGGTGGTGCCAGAATGTTCGCCGGACTCTATGTCGCCGGTGCCGCCCAAGGATGCCGCGAAATTCTGAAGTCGGATCCCCGCTGGACGGACCGCGTCACGGAACTCTCCGATGCCGAAGCAGTACTGCGTGCGAACCGGATGGAGTGCCGGAAGTTGGTCGACGAGTTTTTCAGCTGGGCATTGTTGCCGACGGGGATTCGCGACCCCTACCTCTCCAAGGCGGAGAAGACTTTGGGTGATCCCATCACGGATTCACCGGTGCTGCCGGCAAAATGGACGGTTCAGCTACTGTTACCCGCGCTCCGATCGGTCTTTGTGGCGGAGCGTCGAATGCGAAACAAATATGTCGAGGCAATCAACCTGCAAGCCATCCGCTCCGGCTGTGATGGGAAAGCACTGCCCGACAGCATCGATCCACTCCCGCTTCCCGTTTGGCCGGCGTTCGGCGAGCGGCCCGAAGTCTGGTACGAACGCGTTGGGGCCTCGGAAGCCAATTGGATACGCGACAATGAAATGAAGCCGGGTGAATTCAAACAAGTAAAGGTGGTCCTCCAATGAAGTCTCTTTGTTTTTCTGTCGCCATGTGTTTTTTGGTTGGCGCAAGCGCGTTGACTGCACGCGCATCCGACACCATCACGAGCCAATTTCCGAGCACGACGTTCGCCGTCGTCCACCTTGACATCGCCGAAATCGATGTCGAAGCCGTCGCGAAACTGCTACCCGAAGACGCACGGCTCCGGTTTAAAAGACAGCTTCAAGGCGTGCTTGGTCAACTCTCGAGCGCCGGCTTGACGGACGTGTACGTGAGCATGGACCTCGCATCGCTGATTCCGCCCAAACCGGTCATGGTCACCAATGCGGGCGTGCAAATGACCGACGCGATGAAACCGATGCTTGGGGCGATCTCCGAAACCTTGTTTCCCGGAGAAGAACTTGAGGTGCAACTTTCGAGTGGTCGAGTCTATGTGGGGACGAAGCAAGCTGTGCAACGTTTCCGTTCACCCAACGCCACCGTGGATTTGTCATCCGCATTGGACTCGGATTTTGATCACGCAGTGGTTCTCCGTTGGAACCCACAAACGGCCGACACGTTTAGTCAGATTTGGCCGCAGCAGTTACCGCTCGGAAACGGCGTGTCCATCAACGCCTCGATGCTGGCGAAGCAAATCGAATCTGTTGCGATTGAGTTCTCCTTGCCGCCAAATGAATCGGCTCGGTTGTCGCTCCAGCCGCGGGAAGGCACTGACCTTAACGCGATTCGCGAACAGTTGAATCCTGTCGCACGGATGATCCAAGATGATTTTCAGATTGAGATCAGCGGATCGACTGATCCCGGCGAACTGACGTGGGAGCTCAAGTCGGGGCAATCCGCCGTCATCGCCGACCTGATCCGTGACTTGCGCGGATCTGCCCAACAATCACAGACCATGAATGATTTGAAACAGGTGCTACTCGCGTTCCACAATCACTACAGCGTTCATGGTGAGTTCCCGAAAGACATCAGTCGCGAAGGAGAAGCGTTGCTGAGTTGGCGGGTCAAGGTCCTGCCGTTCTTGGATCAATCCGCACTCTATCAAACGTTCGATGTTACGAAGAGCTGGGATGACACGGCGAATCAAGTACCTGCGAAGATGGTCGTTCCGACGTACTCAAAACAAGAGGACGCGAAGACCCAAATTCGACTGCCCGTCTGCAAGGGGTCGATCTGGGACGGCGATGGCAAGATCACGTTTGATAAGATGATCGATGGAACGTCAAACACAATCGCGGTGATCATCGCCCCGCAGTCGGCCGCCACGAGTTGGACTCAACCGGGCTATTTTCGGTTGAACGAACAGGACCTCGTGGGAAGCGTGTTCGGGGATCAGGATCGACTGATCGCCGGCTTCGCTGACGGGTCGGTCCAAGTGTTTACCAGGGATGAAATGAGCGAAGAACGTCTACGCGCGATGCTCACCTTTGCTGGGCGAGAGATGTTCAAACGCTAAGTTCCGTTCGCGAATGTGACTCGTTTGCATCGCGAGGCGAAAGAAGTAAGACGACGAGGAGGGTGTCAGGAGTTGACCACCGGAGCGGCCCAATGGGTACTGACCCGGATCGACTCCGACACCCTTTCATACTTACTTCAAGTATGGAATAGAACGTCCGATGCCGCGACGCGATGGCGGTTTTTGTCACCGCGGAAGCTGGCTCGCAGCAAACACGGCAACCGAAAGACATGACACTCAATCACTCTGTTCGAAGAACTGATCCAAGCGTTGACCGTTCAATCGCATTCGATCGGCGTTGGGATGTTGTTTCAAATGATCTGAGCTCAAAAGCAGCTCGTTGTCACCCATGATTTCATCCAGATCGGGGCACTCCATCAGCGGTGAGAGGTCCGTCACACTCGTGCCGATGATGTTCAACTTCTGCAATTCCGGTAGACCACGCAACGGCTCGACGGATTGGAGTAGCGGATCGTCCGAGCACTCGAATTCTTTCAGGGACGCGGAGCCCGCCAAGGGCGCAAGGTCCGAGACACGAACCTCCTGTAAACGGAGACTTTGAATCGAGATCCCGCGCAGAGGTTCAAGGTTGAACAGCAGCGAGGACTTGATCGTGACCTCCAAGACGCCGTTGGATTCGGTGTGTCGCCAAGCGTCCAGTGGAAGTCCCGGGTTACGTTCCGCGATCTTGGTACGGGCACGCTCGATCGGAGGCAGGGAATCGAGTGTCGGCGCACTCAGGTCCAGCTTCCAGAAGCTCAAGCCCAGCATCGCGACGGTCATCGCAATGGTGAGGCCGATCAAAAGGTAAAGTGAAAAATATCCGCCCTGCTTTGCTTCGCCGCTCACCGCACCTACCAAGGTTCTTGAATCGATCGTGAAGTCCAGTCCGTCGAATTTTGCTTTAGCTCATCGTGGGTTGATCCTTCAGCCGCCCCGCCATCCACGCACCGGTGCGTCACGATCAGGACCGGCGGGAGCACCGCTTCACTTCAAGACGGAGCATGGTTCATGAAGAAAGTGTAGCCGCGTGGGAATTCCAGCGACGCGACTCTGCCCGCAGCATGTCGGCCCGCAGCAAGACTTGAGGCTATTTCAATTCCGACTCATTACGGAATGGCCTCGAACTCGACGGCCATCTGTCGAAGCCGCTTGAGAACCCTCGACTTAGCGATGTAAACCGATTGCAAGCTCACTCCAAGCGAGGCGGAGACCTCCTTCGGATCCCTCTGCTGCAGCACGTAACCGGTGAAGCTGTCGATGGTCGATTCAGAAAATTCCGAGGACAAGCGTGAAACAAGCATTGCGATAACGTGTCGGTTGTAGTCCCGCTCGAAATCGAGGCTCTCGGCGCTACGGTCATCCGCCAGTGGCTCAATCTCCGACATACTGATGCGGGCAACATTGGGCCTTGCTCGAAGATAGGCTCGGGCGCGATTGAGGGTGACGACGCGAAGCCAACGCCGGAACGCGCCTGTCCGTCCGTTGTGATCGAATTGGCAGATTTTTCGATGGAGCTGCAAAAGGATGTCCTGCGTCAGATCGTCCAGGTCGTCCTCGGGAAGTTTGGCTCGACGCAACTGGGTGCGGATGAATGGGCTGTACATCTGCACGAGTTCGTGCCAAGAATCCGGTTCCCCACCGCGAGCACGAAGCAGCAGTGTTTTCCGTGTCGTTGCTGTCATTCTCACTTACCCCCCCGCTTCCCTGCCGAAAACCCCGTCATGATGAAAGGAATTCGGCACGCGGCGCATTACTGGTCTTATCGGTTTTGTCCGTCCACCTAGTAGGTTCGCTTGCCCCGTGAACGCTCCTGCCGCGACCGATTGCGATTGTCTCGATGACCACCAACTGACCCAGTTCTCGATCGGGTGCCTGACAACCCTCGAACAGGAAAAAGTCGAAACTCATCTCGAAAAATGCGGCGTCTGTTTAGCGCGCTTGTCGGCGCTAAATGGCAGGGACGACTTGGTCGAACTTCTACAGCGAATCGATACGCGACACGAAAGAGGGATCCACCGACTTTCGAATCCGAATCGGGCAACTTTCTCGTTGCAGACTAGCCATCGCTACCAACTGAGGGAGATCATAGGTTCAGGTGGCATGAGCGTGGTTTGGTCCGCTCACGATCGACTCCTCAATCGCGACGTCGCGTTGAAGGTCATTGGCGAGGACCATCACACGAACCCTGAATTGCTGGCGAGATTTGAACGCGAAAGCCGCGTCGTCGCGCGACTCCAACACCCGGGGATTCCGCCGATCTACGAACTCGCTCGACTTCCCGACGGTCGGCCTTTTCTCGCGATGAAGCGGGTCATCGGCCAAACACTTCGCGATGAGGGTCTATTTGGCCGGCACGCCGATGGAGTGCTCGATGTTTTTCTGCAGGTCTGCCAGACCGTCGCATTCGCGCATTCCCAGGGCATCGTTCATCGCGATCTCAAACCCGACAATATCATGATCGGTGAGTTCGGCGAGATTCAGGTGATGGACTGGGGGATCGCCGAAGAGGTTTCGCCCGGCGAAGAGCGGGTGGCCAGGAAGGTCGTCGGTACCCCCGCGTACATGTCACCCGAACAGGCGATCGGCCTCAAATGCGGACGTCGAAGCGATGTTTATTCGCTCGGGCTGTTGCTTTGCGACATGCTGACCGGCGAAGCGCACCGGCCGAACGAACTTGCGACCACGGTCCGAAGTGGTGACCAAGAGCGTGAATCGCTTGTGCGACGGGTCGGTGACGCGGGCATCGATGACCGGCTGATGGAGATCATCAAGGACTGCGTCAGTTTTGAGCCGACCGATCGCCCGCAGGATGCGGCGGAGTTGGCCGATCGGGTTTCGGCATATTCGCGCGCTCGCCACGAGGATCTCCGCCAGACCGAGCTGATTCATGCGACCCAACTCGCCCAAGCTCAACAAAGGCGGCAACGAACTCGGCTTGGGTTCGCGTTGACCGGTGTTCTCGTCGTTGT
>JBCBLJ010001210.1:0-1529 GCA_038520195.1 Planctomycetota bacterium | reverse complement strand
CGTTCTTCCAGCTCGCGAAATCGCCAGCGATACTTTGGCACCGTGTGAAAGGGCGTATGTGGCTCATGGAGCCAAAGATTGACAAAAAAGGGGCGTCCTTCTTGATGACACTTTTCAATGAACGCGACCGTGTGATCCGCATCTTCGTGAACCGGCATTTGCTCGCCCGCACAGTTGAACGCACCGTATTCGTCATAGCCATATTCGCTCGGCAACGGCGAATCGGGAATCATGTTGTTGGAAAGGTGCCACTTGCCAAAATGCGCTGTGCGGTAACCGGCTTTTTGAAGCAACCGCGGCAACGTCGGTGCGTTCGGGTTCAACCAATCCGGCATGTTCCTCTTGGCGTTGCTGGGCACCCATGCGAAGTGACCGTCGATGTTGTATCGGGCCGGAAAATGGCCGGTCATCACTGCCGTCCGACTCGGCGAGCAGACTCCGCTTGCGACCGTAAACCGATAGAAATCGGTCCCCTCCCGAGCCAGCCGATCGATGTTGGGCGTCTTGACGTAGGGATGGCCGTGACAGCCAAGATCTCCCCAGCCCCAATCATCCGCAAAGATGAAGAGGATATTTGGTTGGGGCTCGACGGCGATTACTTTTTCGCCGCCGGAAAGTGCGACAAAGCCGAATAGCAAGATGAAGGTTGATCTCATGGTGGGTCGTCACGTGAGGATGGCCGCATCGTGTTTCTTGATCGCGGTCATTCGGAGGGTATCCATCGTAGATTTCGAAATTGGGGGGCGAGACCCTTCCATGGTGCCCCGAACGTGACTGGCTTTCCACCGCCGCTCTTCCGGAGTCGTACAATGTCAGAGAAACCAAACTGCCGGGCGCTCTTCCAATTTTCGCCGGCCACTTCGTCAGCATCGCGGAAATCGTTTGGTTTGAGGCGAATCGTTTGCCAATCACCTCCGCGAACGTCGACTTCCGACACGCTTTGGTCCAACCTCACCACAAGTGTGTTTGGCTCTGCGCTTTGAACATCAAATGCGAGGGTCGCGCCGGCCGGGGCTTGGTGAATGTCGGCATTCAGTTTGTTGGTACGACGTTGCCACGCCTTGGGATCATTGCTGTAGATGAACCACTCACGCTCCCATCCCTCGCCAAAGTCCTCGATAAGGTTTTGCCGTTCCATGGTGGGATGTACGCCGGCGCCACGTAGATTGGTGGCGGAGGCCGTGACCAACAGCGACGACAGGTTGAACGAGTCAGCCGTGTAAGTTCCGTAGTAGTAGCCGGCACCACGAACCGGACCGTCCAACGAGTAGCGGACGTTTGCGTAGGCCCAGAGCGGTGCATCGATCGTACTCAGCGGGAGCGATGCCCTCCAAGAGTCACCGACCTGACTCGCGGTCGCGTGATGCCAGAATCGGTGCATGGTCGACAGTCGGTCTTCGGGTCGCTCGTCTGGCTTTCCCTGGGTCGTGTAGAACACATCCACCGAACGGATCGTTTGTGAATGATCCGGCTTGACGTGTAGAACGGGCGTGCCGGTGGAGAGTTCAAGCCGAGTTTCCGGCGTTGAT
>JBCBLJ010000282.1:0-9285 GCA_038520195.1 Planctomycetota bacterium | reverse complement strand
CCGCAATTTGCTCTCGCGGATCATCCCAGTCACCGTCGGCATTAAAGTCGATCCACGCGTCAAGTCGTCCACTTTGGGAAGCGATGACTTCGAAACTGGAGGTGGTCGTCACTCCTTCTACCCGCAGGATGCTCGCGATGGGTGCAATCCCATCGTCGCCGTCGTCGGCGCTGGCACTTATCGACGGAAATCCATCCACCTCGCCATCGACAAGTTCGCCCAATCGGAGTGGTCCAGTCGCATGTCTCGCGCCGTCCTGCGCTCGCGAGACGGGAAATCCTTCGGGGGCGTCGCCAAAGTCGGCTGCCACAACAGACAGCGTGACGAATTGTGGCTCCGAAACGTCAACACCCTCGTTGGCGGTGCCACCATCATCGCGTGCGAGGATCCGCAACGTCGCGGTACCGGAAAGGACGCCACGGCGCACGGTATAGGTGAGGTTTCCTGCCTCATCAATTCTGGGACTCGACTCAAAGAAGCTTCCAAAGACGCCACTCTGTCCCGTCACAGCCACGCCGAACTGGATCGACTGCTGGGACTCGTTGCTGGCACCTAGATCAATCGAACTCACAAAGCCATCTACGGTCTGAGCATCCGCACCACCGGTGACCCGTGGTAGCTCCGAAAGCGTGAACGTCGGAGCATCGTTGACCGGGTTGATCGTGATCGTCAACTGTTGGGATTCCGATGTGTCGACACCACCATTTGCCGTACCAAAATTGTCTTGAACAGTCACGTCGATCGTCGTGAGCCCAAACGCATCCACCGCAGGTGTGAACGTGAGCGTACCCTCAACATCGATCGCAGGTGCGACGCTGAATAGTTCGGGACGCTGGAGGTTGGAAAGATGGTATGCCAGAACCGATTGATCCACTTCGTCGGGATGCCCTGGATCAAAAACAGCGAAACTGGCAATGGTGGTCGTTCCACTGTCCTCCAAAGCCATCGGATCAGCCACCATCGTAAAAGTCGGCTGCGCGTTGATCCGCTGCACGGACTCAGTCGCGCCGATGTCAATGACGGCCATTCCATCCGCGTCTCCGTCCTCAACTCGCGGGAATGGCTCGCCGCGCTGATCAAAAGCGATCGCATCTTCATCAATCGATGGATCACCGACATCGATCGCGGGGCTGCCCCCAAGTGGTATCCGTGAAGGCGTGGGTCCGCCGTTGTCGGCCAAAGGACCAAGCATCGGCATATCCGACAGAATGTTGTTCGAGCCAAGTGTTCGAAAGCCAGGCCCGAGCAGGTTGTAGCTACCTAGAAACCTCCCAAACATGTCGGTCCCAAAGTCCCTCGCAGAATCGTTCAGGTTGGGGAATGCGTCCGCTTCGTTGGCCGCGACGATCGAGTGATTGATCGTGGCCACGTCATTTGCGAGGAACTCGATTCCACCTCCTTGGTCAACGGCGGTGTTTTCAGTAATCGTGCTGTGGTCCACCCGCAAATTCTGGCCGAACGCAATGCCTCCTCCGCGACGTTCGGCGTGGTTCCCCGAAACGGTTGTTTGAAGAACACTGAGCTCGCCAGGACACTGAATGCCGGCTCCAACTGCCGCCGCGTTCCCCGAGATCGTGCTGTCGATCACGTCAGTCACAACAGCAAGACTTCCCCAGCCGCAAAACAACCCGCCACCACCTTGCGCTGCATTGCCCGTCAGATGCATGCCCCGTAGTGTCAAGTTTTCGCGGCTGAAGATCCCGCCGCCAGCATTAGTGGCGGTCGCCGAAAAAACCTGTGCATCACCTCCGGAAATGGTCAGCCCGTGGACGTTGACCGTGAAGTGGTTCTCGAGATCGCCGTCGTCAATGAAGAGTACGTTGAAACCGTCTGCGGTGTCGAATTGTTGATCCGCCCCATTTCCACCGTCGATGGCGAGTCGGTCGGCACCAGGACCTTCGATGGTCATTGGCGTCGTGATCTGCAAGCTTTCCGAAGTGTGAATCGTGGCGGGCCCGCCATCTAGCAATGCCGGTTGGAATCGTATCGTGTCGTGTTCTGGAGTTTGGTTGGCTTGCTCAATCGCCTCGCGAAGGCTCAACACGCCGTCCGACCCGTTCACGGTATCGGCCAGTGTCGTTACCGTCAGCTCCGCGAGAAGGTCACGCTGCTCAAGCCGTTCGATCAAGCATTGACGACGAACACTGTGTTGTGATCTCGTCTTGCGAGAACCTCGCACCTGAGAGCGACCGCGTTTTCGGACCATTTCAACACCCGTTCAAGCTGGTGATTAGCCGCAGATCGATAGAAGAGCGAACCCAACTTGAAGGCGCTGAGTAGCAAACCAAAAAGGATTTCGGTATTCCCCGTTGCAAGTGCGGGCACACCCTGAAGCTGGGTCACGGACGAATATACAGGCGTGGATAACAGCCTGCCAACAAAAACGCGAGCGGCAATCCAGTTTCTCATGGCCTCATTTCTCTGCGGCTCATTCTTAGCCGAGCAAATCCAAGTAGCCCTCGCTCACCCCGGGTCATCCCAAACTGAAACGGCACGAGGCTGGGCTAGGAACGTCGCGTCCGTCGAAGATCGCCCACAATAGCGTCTGCAATCGGGTCTCTGAGCTTACGCGTGGGAAGCGACCGCTACCCAAATCCGGCAAAGCGTTCACGTGACGAATCCCATCCGTTGGGCCACTTTCGCCATCATGCTGATCCCTTTGCTCGCGTTTTTCGGCTTCGTTTCGTCGCGTCAACGAGCTGGTCAAGAACGCTGCATCTTCAATTCCGTTTTGCCGAGATGATCCTTTCACGTGCAAGAGAAGATCAAACAACGCGAGTGATTCAGAACCGAGATCCGCATGGCTCTTGGGTTCCGGTTTGTCCTTCAGCTACACGGTAGTGGCCGAAAACGAAGTGAGCGATGCTCGAACCATTGCCAGATGCGCCACGGCCGTTCATAGGAGCCGGCGTGTGCCAAGGGCACACGCGTGAACACCATGTTGTCGGTCCCGGCATCGCTATTCCTGAGCAGGTTCAGGGACAAAGGAGTCATATTCGTTCTCGCCGCGTTTTCGCTGCCGGTAGAGCCGTCCGCATTTGGGGCACACAACAACTAACAACGAAAATTCGTCTTCGCGGGTGATGATGTCGTCAATGATTGTGCCGTCAGAGATGCCAAACGGTGGGCGACCGTAGAATTCCGCGATCCACTCGTCGCGTTTACCATCGCGAACAGCCGCAAGAAAGGCGTCAATCGCAGTGGTGCGTCGTTTGCAGAGGGCATCGAATTCTGGATCAAAGATTAGATGTGCCTCGTGTGGAGATGGAACGGCAACGAGGGAGATGATGTGTCCGCAGCGGCAACCAAACTTTGGCATGGGGAAACCTCGAGACGGACAAGAGAATGGATGATTGGTAGCGTTTGGAGATGGATCGGACTGCTAACTCGACAAACGAAGCGAAAGGGAGAACGAATGGAGCAAATCCGATGAAAGCGACGGGGTGAGTCCGGAAACGAAGAGCGTTGACGACAGTCCACTCGATGTCGCCCCAGGGTCGCATCAGCAATCAAGTTCACCCGAGAATTCACGATCGAAGTGACCGAATTCAAAATGCTTCGGTCAAACACGTTGGCCCTTTGACAAAAGGCCAAGCGACGCCGATGAACTTGGCGTAAGACTCCGTTGCGGAGCCACAAATTGTCGATCAGCGATCCATCCCGAGCCGCCGAACAATGATGTCTGAAGCGGGATAAACGCGTTCCGGTGGGAGTTGATCCTTTGCACGGCTGAGATTGCCTGAGAGATACAACGAGCGGATCCTGCGTGTCCGCGCGGTGAAGTCTGTGATTTCAATTGTCCAATCCTCCGTGAACTCGCGGATAATGCCTCGGCTAAGGCCAACCTGAATTGAGCGGTGTTCGAGTTTCTTTCCGTGTATGGTTCGCTCGGGGTCCCATTGCACATGGACGGTTGCCTCTTCAAATTGGCGTCGCCAATCTGACTCCTGCTTGTGCGTTTTGGGCTCAAAGCTTGTGAGAACTCCACGTGAGAGTGCTCGTTCCCAGCCATCACGTTTGATCCGAATAGCCAATATGTTCTCCTGTCGAGATCTGGTCCCCCAGTTGCTGCGCGCCATTAGCCACAGGAAAGACGGTTTGATCCACGTCATGCGACCCCAAGAAAACGGCTCGACGAATCGCCCGGCTTTGACTGCCGCTTCCGCGATTTCTTTGTGATACGCCTGATAAACGACAATGCTGTCGCGGTCGTAGTCAGCGCGTATTTCTCGGTGCGAAGCCATTTTGTGCGTCCAACGGAGAGGGTATGCAGTATGAACAACGAATTAGAAGAAAGGTTCGTCCGCAAAACAGACCTTTTCCAACACTGCCCATGATTTTCAGGACACGGCGTGAGTCGTCGTCGCTCAGATATCGTTCGCTTCTTTTCCGAAGGCCAAGCGCTACTGTGTTGTGCGGAGACGAGGCGCGTGACGGTTCGATCCCGATACGCTTGCAGCAAGACGCATTGATGAGTCGGGCCCTACCGAAAGAATGTGGCAACGATCAGAACCAGATCGACGATGACGGCGGGAATGGTCGAAAGCACAACTAACATCCAGCCGCACGAAGCGGGTTTGCTGCCGGATGCGGGTGCGGGGATACCAGCAACCAGCAACCAAACGGGGTGAGCCAAGACCGCTGCGAAGATCGAGTGAATGGGGCCGAACCGCCAAAGCAAGAACCATGGCAGCGTGATCAACGGCAGGACAATTGCGAGCCAGACAGCGATCAGGAGATAGCAGCCGAGGCGTTCGCGAAGTTCATCACGTGTTTCTGCCATACACTACCCGGACGACGTTAGGGGCTTGGGCGACACCGCGAAGATCCAAATCACGGTCGTTGCCCGTCGGTTACGGTTGAAAGTGACTCGCCTCGGCCAGTGTGCGGTGCCTCAGGCTCAGCCCGGGTAACCACCCAACCGCGGTCAGTGCCTGGCCCTAGGGGATGCACGTGTCCAATCGATTCCCAGCGGCATCCAGCGGAAAAGTAAATGCCCACTGACTCCTGGGGCAAGGTCATAGCCGTCGAAGCCGCTAACCTCGCGACGGCAGGTATGCCGACTGCAACGGACTTTCTTACGACAACGCCCTGCAATCAGAAGGCCGCGTGAACTAAGAACAAGCTACCACCCGAGCGAACGTTGACGAAGGGCGAAGGTGTGCCAAAGACCTCAGCGTACCAACCATGTTGGCGGACGCTAGAAACGGGGTTCGCCCTCGGGTGAAACAAGATCGAGTCGCCGCAACTGCCGGGCAAGTTTAGGCCAACGTGGAAACGTATCCTGCGCAAAGCGGACAACCGGTTTGACTCATGTAAAGCTTTGGCGGACAACGCGGTTGGTTTGGGTCGGACGTTCCGTTTCGATGAGCAGTACCTTCGAAATGAAGTTTACCCGAGTGGATCAGTCTGCACATGGACCGGTGCGCGCCAACCTTGCCGGGGCAACCACACCAAACCAACATGAATGCCCGGGCAATGCACCCAAACCATGTTCGACGGCAGCCGACGCGTACCATAGGCAAACAGCGTTACCATCGTGAAGAGTTCCATGTCCCAGGGACGACGTGTGAGCACGGTGAAACACCGCGCGATGATCCATCTCCTTAGGTTGGCATCCAATTCAACCGCATTTGAACGGCAGGGATGCCGATCGAACGCGTTGCTGTGCGACATGCCTGCCGCCTTGGCAGCCTCCATCACCGCCCACATTCGAAATCTCGCGCGGAGTGGAAAACTCGGAATGCGATGCGAGGCCTCGATTACGCGACGCGGTGCGACGTAAGCCAGATTGCAATTGGATCCAGCAGTTTCCCAAGCATCGACGAGTAGGAGCCAGCATCGACGAGTACGAGTACCGCTTTGCTACGTACGAGTACGGTTGGTTTGAGGCTTATCGCCGAGATGGCGAATCTCAGAACGTCCTGTCCGGAGAATGCACGGAGTGGCGTATCGGAGACATCGAGAGACTGCCGGTTCAGCCATTTGGAGCAGCGTCATGGCCGGTGTTTCGGCGGTCCTCCCGCTTTTTGGGCCGGGCGTTTACACTCTGCGATCCCGTTTGACTCCCTTTGGTTGGTTTGATGCCTGTTCCCCAAGTCGCGATCGTTGGCCGCCCGAATGTCGGTAAGAGCAGCCTGTTCAATTGGATCGCTCGCCGTCGCTTGGCGATTGTGGACGACCAAGAGGGCGTCACACGGGATCGAATGACCACGCTGATCCAGTCGGAGGATCAATTCTTCGAGTTGACGGACACTGGTGGCATGGGAATTGAGGACGTCGACGACTTGACGTCCGATGTGGAACGGCAGATCGAGCTTGCCATCCATTCGGCCGACGTGATCTTGCTGGTCGTGGACGTACAGACCGGTCTGATGCCGCTGGACCGGATGGTCGTTGACAAGTTGCGTGGAGTGGAACGCCCCGTGATCCTGGTCGCCAACAAGGCGGACCAGCAACATCAGGACATTCACGCCGACGAGTTTCACCGGTTGGGGCGCGGACGGCTGATCACGGTCAGCACGACGCAGAATCGCAATCGCGAGGACTTGCTGGAACTCATTCGCGATCGTTTACCGGCTTCGGACGAGGTCGTCGCCGATGTCAAGATGAAGCTCACCATCGTTGGGCGTCGCAACGTCGGCAAGAGTACCTTCGTCAACACGCTCGCCGAGTCTGAGCGGATGATTGTGAGCGAAGTGCCGGGCACGACACGAGACAGTGTGGACGTCCACTTTGAGATGGACGGGCAAACGTTCGTGGCCATCGACACGCCGGGCCTGAGAAAGCGAAAAAGCCAACGGACGGACATCGAGTTTTACGGGATGCACCGGGCCCAGCGCAGCATCCGCCGCGCTGACGTGGTGCTGATGTTCTTCGACTCCGAGGAGACGGTCAGCAAAGTCGACAAGCAGTTGATGGGCTACGTGATGGAGCACTTCAAGCCGTGCATCTTCGTGATCAACAAATGGGACCAATTGCATGGCACTGTGCCCACGGATCGCTGGGTCCGATATCTCAAACGTCAGTTCCCGACGCTGGCGTATGCGCCAATCGCTTTCATCACCGGGCAAAGCGGCAAAAACGTGAAGGCCCTGTTGAACCACGCGACGATGCTGTTCAAGCAGGCCCGGGAGCGGGTGACGACGGGCCACTTAAATCGCTTGGTGCGGAGCGCCGTGGAGGCTCATCAACCTCCGCTTTATCAGAATCGTCGTCCCAAACTGTATTATGCGACCCAGGTTGCCACCGAACCACCAACGATTGTGCTGATGTGTAGTGAGCCGAAGGCCTTCAGTAACGATTATCGTCGTTACTTGATCGGCGTCCTTCGGGATCACCTCAAGTTCGGCGAAGTGCCGATCAAGTTGTACTTGCAGAAACGGGCACGCGGGGACGAAGAGGACGCGATCAACCGTTGAAATGAAACATCAGGACAGACTTCTCCGGCTCGTCGGCTACGCCTTGGTGGCGTTGGTGCTTGCGGGGCTCTTCGGCAGGCTGCGACTACACGAAGTCAACGATTCACCGAGCTACCTGAATTATCCGTTTGATTCGCTGTCGGCAGCGATGGCGTCGATTCGCACGCCCGCTTATCCGCTCTTCTTGGCGATCGTCGGCTCAACGATCGGGCTGTCATTCGTGCCGACGTTGCAGGTCTTGCTACACGCCTTTTCGGCGTGGTTTTTGGGCGAAGAGTTGCTCGAACGCAAGATGCCTGAATGGTCAGCACTCGGTGCAGGCGCAGCGGTGCTGGTGGGCTGCACGCCGACGGACCACATCCACACAATCAGTACCGATGCGCCGGCGGCATCGTTGGGCGTCGTGGTCGTGGTGTTGTTGTTGCGTGCTACCCGTCTTCAACACTGGTCTTGGTGGGTCGCTTGTGGCACCGTAACGTTGCTGACCATCTTCGTCCGGCCCGCCTACCTGTTTTTGCTCGTTTGGTTGCCGGTCATCGGAGCTTTGCTGCATCGTCACGATCGCGGCATGAGCCTACTGAGGGGCAATCCAAAGCTCCGCATCTGGCACGCATCGATCACGGCCGCCGCAGTCCTGGGCGCGCTGCTGGTATGGATGACGGCAAGACACCTGGTGGTCCATGACTTTGGGCTGGTCCCCTTTGGGCATCAAAACCTGAGCGCAGTGTTGGTACAAACCGTGCCGCGATCCAAACTGAACCGACTTCGTGGACACGGAGGAGAACTGGCCACGCTCGTTGCCGAAAAGATGGCTGCGACAGGGTTTGAGATGGCAGATGAGCGGTCTTCATTGGCGACCATGCAGATCGAGTCGCAGTGGGGTCGGATCAACTACGAGATCATTATCCCGACGGCGCGGGAGTTGGAATCGGCGCAAGAGTCCGACATCGCCCTAGCGGTCCGCGAGCACCGCCGCATCGCCGCGATGAATTCGGCGATCCTTTCAAGTTCTCCCAAGGGTTACTTTCGGTGGTTGATGCTCGCCGCTCGGCGTGCCGTCTGGGGTTCGGCCGCCAACATCGCCATGCATCCGATCTTTCTCAGTCTGATCATTGCCGGTTCGATGGCACTGGTCGTGCGTGTGTCGAGCGGAACGGCCATGACACCGATGGTGCTTCCACCGGGATGGTCGGCATTCGCGCTCGTCGCGGTCTCCTACGCGTTTTTCAAGATCGGATTCGTAATCCTCTCCAGTCCACCTCTCGGTCGGTTCGCCGATGCTGGGGCGATCTTCTTACCTGCACTCGCGGCATCACTCATCTTTCAGCCGCACCGCGATTCAATCGATCGGGCGACGAGACGGTTGCTCCGCGCCGAACAGTGAAGGGGAAGGGACTGCTGGTCGGGGTGGAGAAGGAACCACGAAACAGGTGAAAGACACGAAAGGGGACAGGGGGAAGCGGCGGAAGGAATCGAGGGAAAGGGGAACGCTGATCCTCGCTAATCGACACTGATCTTGGAGGAGAGATTGCAGGTTGGGTGCGGTGGAGGGAGGGAACCACGAAACAGGTGAAAGACACGAAAGGGGACACGGGAAGCGGCAATAGGAATGGAGGGAAAGGGGAACACTGATCCTCGCTAATCGACACTGATCTTGGAGGAGAAATTGCAGGTTGGGTGCGGTGGAGGGAGGGAACCACGAAACAGGCGAAAGACACGAAAGGGGACAGGGGGAAGCGGCGGAAGGAATGGTGGGAAAGGGGAACACTGATCCTCGCTAATCGACACTGATCTTGGAGGAGAGATTGCAGGTTGGGTGCGGTGGAGGGAGGGAACCACGAAACAGGCGAAAGACACGAAAGGG
>JBCBLJ010001136.1:0-1951 GCA_038520195.1 Planctomycetota bacterium | reverse complement strand
CCGTCATCGAAATTTCTTCACCCGTCGCCGGCGGTGTCCCACCGGTGGCGACGGTGTCGTTGACGGTGGCCCAGAATCCGACCGTGACCTGCTCGCCGGGTTGCAACAACCCAATGGCGGGATCGACCGGCGGAAGACCATCACGCGCGTCGATGGCGCGCAACAGATAGGTCACCACGCGAGTCGTTGCGTCGACACCAGCGGTGACCTGCAAGACGTACCCGTCGCTGTCGGTGAAATCAAACTCGCCCACAAAATTGGGTCGCCCCGGCGGCAACGAGATGGACCGGTCACCGAGTTGGATGTCGGCAACTTGCAGGCTGCGTTCGTCAAGCGTGTCATCAAGCGGCACGATGATTCGCACTTCACGCACCGCGTCGACCGAATCGCTGTCATACTCGGCCGTGATCGTGTAGGGCAGCGGAGTTTCAAACGGCACAAAATTCGGTTGGTCAACGCCGTTGGGCCCAATCAACTCAACCGTGTCGCCGACTTCTTCACCCAGATCATCCAGGTCGAACACGATGTCATCCGCAACCTCGCCGACTTCGAACAACGGTGGAGGTCCGGCACGCAGCTCAAACGTTGCAAACGAAGTTGGGTTTGAAAGACCCTGGTCATAGTCTTCAAACAGTGGAACGCTACCGCCACCGGCTGTCACTTCCGGCGTATGCCCGTAGTAGCCGCGGAGCAGTTCGATAAACACGGTCAGGTTGTCGCTTG
Organism: Planctomycetota bacterium; assembly: GCA_038520195.1. GTDB lineage: Bacteria > Planctomycetota > Planctomycetia > Pirellulales > Pirellulaceae > Stieleria. Next base: position 1,228 of record JBCBLJ010001136.1, on the reverse strand, counting down.
CGGACTCCAGATCTAGTCCCGCTTCGACCACGATTCCCGCACCGGTCTCGCCGCCAAGGAGGCCTCCGACGGCGGTGAAGAATGAGTTGATACTATCCGCGCTACCGTCGGCGACGGGAGGCGTGTCTTCGGGCCGCAATAATCCATTCTCGACGAGCGCTTGCAAGTACAAATCGACAAAGGAAGACTCATCCGATGCGATGGCAACGAGCGCCGCATAAGCCTGCGCTTCAAACTCATTTGGATCATCGGGCGTGTCCGCCAGAATCGCGGCGCGAAGCCGAACGGCCTCGCCACGTTGGTACTCAAGGTATTCCGCCGTTGTCATCGGCGTTGCCGCCGCGGCGACGTAGAAATCGAACGCGAGGTCATCCAACTCGAAGGGACTCAACTCCTCCAGGAATGTCGGATCGGTCTCTAGCTTTTCCCGGAGGCCGGGATAGATCGTCACCGCACTCCCGAGTTCGGTGACGCCTTGGTTCGGCAAATCGATCGCGACGCCACGAGCCGTCAAAACCCCATCGAGATTCAACTCCGGCGTGATGCTCGAAAAGTCAAACGTCGAAATTGAATCGAACAGCGGCGCAACGGTCCCAGCGTCTCCACGCAAACCACTTTGGAACGCGATCGCCGGACCGGTGATTCCTAACGCTTCACCCCGACTCGGTTCGTTCGGGAACGCGTATTCGAACAACGTATACGGAGTGTCGACGTTGGCGAGGTTCTGAATCGCAAACCCATAGGCCCCCGTCGCGCCCAAATCAATCTGGCTCGGACCGCCAACGCCGACATTGACTTGTAAGTCATCGGCCGATTCCACTTGGAACCGGTATGGATCGACTGCCAGTCGTCCATCCGGATGCAAAACCTGCACGTCATACAGTCCATGCGGCGCGTCTCGCAGATCGAAGACGGCGATCAGTTCCGTCGCGTCGACGCGTGACACCGACACCGGTGCAAACTCCGCCATCGTGGGCCGCACTAGTCGAACGGCGGCTTGCTCGGGGAACTCGGCGCCGCGGATCGAAATCGTGACGTACCGATCATCGCCACCTGAATCAGGCGTGACGTCGGTCACCCCAAAGGGGATCCGCGAGGCCGTCATGGAGACGGAATATTCGGCCCGCTGCGTGGGGTCGTATTGATCGTCCTCGCGGTCGACTCGCACGCCGGCACGTGCGAGAACGAAGTACCGTCCGCCCAGCGTCTCCGGAATGACCAGCGTTTG
>JBCBLJ010000010.1:0-33753 GCA_038520195.1 Planctomycetota bacterium | reverse complement strand
CGCGACCTGGCCAGCGAGATCCGTCTGAAGAGGCAATTCCATGAGGTAGACCCTTACGATCTGTCTTTAACTGTGAGCCAACAAAATCAACCGTCCCCGAAACCATCGGTCGGGAACTTGCGCTCAATCCGTTTGAGCGTCCCTCGAAGAACTCGGCCCGTGCCGACCTCGAGAAATCCTCCCACGCCGTCTTGCATCATGCGCCGCACCGACGCTTCCCAGAGCACCGGCTGCGTCACTTGCTTACTCAGTAGCTGACGAATCTCGTCGGCCGATTGGTGCGGCGACGCGTCAACGTTGCTGTAAACCGGAATCCGCGTCTGAGTCATCGGCATTTCCGCCAACGCCTGAGTCAACGCCTCCACTGCCGGCTCCATCAATGAAGTATGAAACGCGCCGGCAACCGCCAACGGAATCACCTTCATCGCGCCCGCCTCCAGCGCAACAGGACTCAATCGATCCAGTGCCGCGGCATGCCCCGAAACGGCGATGTTTCCGGGGCAAAGCAAATTTGCTGGTCGTAAGACCTCCGCGTCACCACGCACCTGATCGCAAAGCGACTCAACCTGCTCGATATCGAGACCGAGGACGCTCGCCATGCCGCTATCGACCGCATCGGCTGCAGCCTGCATCGCCTCACCACGACGTTGAACCAATCGAAGGGCGTCGGCGAACTGCAAACCGCCGGCGAAACAAACCGCGGTGTACTCGCCCAGACTGAGACCGGCCACGGCCTTCACACCGGCTACCCGCTCGGGCTGCTGTTCGGCCAGCACTTCGGCTGCGACGATACCGACGGTGAAAAGCGCGGGCTGACTGTACTGGGTGGCATCCAGTTTTTCAGCAGGGCCCTCTTGGCAGAGTTCCGCTAAATCGTAGCCGAGCACTTCGCTGGCTTCGGCAAAGCGAGCCTTGGCCTGTGGATAAGTCTCACACAACCAGCGCCCCATGCCGACCGCCTGAGCACCCTGCCCCGGAAACAGAATTCCGGTGTTTTCAATATCCATCAGCAGCTACCGCCTCAAACAAAAACCGCCGCGTAGTCTGCCGAGCGAATCGGCTCAACGCGGCGGGAATGGAATCCGATCTGGCGGCGACTAACTTTCGTCGCTGGGCTCAACGACCGTACGTCCCATGTAGTAGCCACACTTTGGGCAAATGGTGTGCGTGGGAACGGCAACACTGCACTGAGGGCAATAGGCAATCTGACGTTTCTTGACGCGATCGTGACTACGTCGTTTTCCGGATCGGCTATTACTGTGTTTTCGCTTTGGGACAGCCATGGCTGTGGTCGGTTGGAGGCCGAAATCATTTCAAATTTGGCCCAGCATCGTAGGAATCGGCCGGGTCACTCGTCAATCCACAATCGAGAAAAAGTTCGCGAGCGATCCGGCTCGAGTGCATCATCCGGAGCAACGAAAGCTCGGCAATCCGCAGCACGCCCCCATCCGTGAGGTCACTATCCCCCTCAATCTTTGCCAGGCCTGGTTCCGACCGCCATTCCCAAACCCTCTCTGCTGGCGGCCAGAAACGTGAACTGGACCGATGAGAGTCCCGCCGCGACGAACATCTGCCGGACTTCCGGTAAAGTGCGGGCCCGGCCGTCGGTCTCGAGGCTGAGCGCCAGTGCCGCCGTGGCTTCGTTCAATCCGGGGCGACTGGGGCCCGCATAAAAGTCTGGCGCGACCAGCCGCCCGCCGACGTTTAAGGACTCGTAGGCCCGCTCGAGCAACCTCGCCGCGTCGTCGTCGTCGCGGCACGAAAGCTGCTGTGCGATCACCACCAGATCAAAGGATTGACTCGCTAGCGTGGCAACTTCGGGCGCGGACTCGATCGTCGCGAACCGTTCTCCCATGCCGATCGAATCGGCCATTTGCCGAGCCCGGGAAAGCGCCTTCGCGGTGTCGATGGCGACCACCGTCGAATCCGCATCTCGGTGCGCCATCGCACAGCTCCAAACCGCCGAGCCGCAGCCAAGATCGAGGATTCGCAGCCCGCGCGGCTCCGACGCCCCGCCGATGTCAAGGATTTCTGCCGCCTGCATCGCGGCGGAGGTGTGAATCCACTGAGTCGCGGCGAGCCGATGCTGGTACGCCTCGGTCGCCGCATCGCCGCCCCGCAACCGGTCGGACAATCGCGCCCATCGCCCGTCACCCAGGTCTTCGTCATCCTGGCAGAGCAAGTGCCCCGCCCGCGCCAGTGCGTAATCGTGCTCGTATTGCTCCACGAAACCGATCGCGACGAGCGCATCCATCAACGAAAGGAGTTTCTCTTGGTTGATCGAAAGCTTCGAACCGAGATCTTCCAGAGTGTGCTGCCGCTCGCGAAGACAGGCCACCACACCCAACTGCCGCGCCGCACGCATCACATGCGATGCCGCATTGGTAAGCATCCACTCCTGGTACTGGTCGAGCGTCCGGTCTCCCGCCGCCCGCACGGCCTTGCGATTGGCGTCGGCCTGTTCGGGCGAAAGCGTCACGACGCGCCCGCGCCGAGCGCCTCATGCACTTTGAAACAACGGCCCATCGTCATCTCGAATTCCTCGAAGGTCTGGGATTGGTAGCCATCACTCATCGCATTGACAGGGTCCGGGTGGACTTCCACGATCAATCCATCGGCCCCGGCCGCGACCGCCGCCACGGCGAGATCCTTCACCATGTAGGTGTGCCCCGTGCCGTGGGAAGGGTCAATCACGATGGGCAAGTGAGTGCGGCGATGCAAATACGGGATGCTCGCCAACGGCAACGTAAATCGAGTATGACTTTCAAATGTTCGAATGCCACGCTCGCACAACATCACGTTCTTGTTGCCTTCGTTGAGAATGTACTCCGCGGCGAGCAAAAACTCATCCATCGTCGCCGAAGCACCGCGTTTGAGCAGCACCGGCTTGTTGCTCTGACCGACTGCCTCAAGCAGCCGATAGTTTTGCATGTTTCGCGCCCCAACCTGCAAAACGTCCGCATAGCTGGCGACCAAGTCCACGTCGTCGGTGCCCATGACTTCGGTGAACACCGCCAATCCGGTCTCTTCTCGAGCCGCGGCAAGGATCTTGAGTCCTTCCTCTTTGAGACCCTGAAAGCTGTAGGGACTAGTACGCGGCTTGAAAGCGCCACCACGCAAGCCGGTCGCGCCGCTCGCCCGCACCGCGCGCGCCGCGCTCATCAGTTGCTCCTCGCTTTCGACGCTGCACGGTCCGCCGACGAAACCAACCTTGCCCGCTCCGGCTTCAAAGTTCTGCACCTTGATCAAGCTCGGTTCGGCCCGTACTTCGCGGCTCGCCATCTTGTAGGGTGCCGAAATCGGTGTGACGCGCGCGACACCGGGACAACTCTCGATTGACTCCTTAAAGGTGCCGCGTTTTTCGCCGATCGCCGCGACCACCGTTCGTTCGGTGCCGACAATCACGCTGGACTTCAGACCCATCGAATCAACTTTATTGACGACCGTTTGGACTTGCTCGTCGGTCGCGCCAGGCTCCATCACCACGATCATGACATCACCGGGTAAGAGGGGGAGGAACTCATCGGGGCCGGATAGTGTGGTCCGACCCGATCGGTTTTCCAACCCGGTAGTCGAAACCCGCGCGACTCCGGCGGCAGCGATCCCGCAGCCCAAATCATCTCATTGCGACGTTCAAAATCATCTCGCTGCACCGAACGAGCGTCGACGACTCTGCGCCCTCGCCGAACTCTCGCCAAGTGACTGTCTGGCACCGAGTTCACCCGATGGTGCTCTGTCCCTGCAAACCCTCGCGAACATGCTCTGTCCCCCAAACAGGCTCACCGGGCGTGACTCTTCAACTCTGCGCCGTCAGCGACTCTGTGTTTCCCCCTCCGAACTCGCGCCAAGTTGCTTTCCCGGCACCAAGTTCACCCGATGGTGCTCTGTCCCTGCGGAACCTGTCCCTGCGGAACCCCCGCTGAACGTGCTCTGTCCCCCAAAACATGCTCTGTCCCCCAAAACATGCTCTGTCCCCAAAACATGCTCTGTCCCCAAAACATGCTCTCTGATACTGCTCCGTCCCTGCAAACCCTCTCGAACATGCTCTGTCCCCAAAGATGCTCTGTCCCCAAAGATGCTCACCGGGCGTGACCTTTAACTCTGCGCCCTCAGCGACTCTGCGTTTCCCCCGCTCCGAACTCTCGACGATTGACTGTGCGCGGCACCAAGTTCACCCAACGGTGCACTGTCCCTCCGGAGACGCGTCCCTCCGGAGCCGCGTCCCTGCAAAACCCTCTGCGTTTTCGCTCGATCGCGACCAGGCGCCTACGTGTCACCGAATCATCAGCGCACGTACTGCAGATACCCGTTGATATAGACCTCGGGTGTCGCCGCGAATCCGGCGAAAAACGCATCTTCGAAAGAGCGCCCTCCGGCGAGCGAGCGGAGACAAACGTCCAACGATCGCCGGCTGGTACGGTTCAACATCGACATCGCAATCGCGGTCGCGAAGGAGTCGGTTTGTTCGGGCGTGAGACGATTCTCCAGAAACGCCTTCGCATCCTTGACCGAACCGGCTGCTTCGACCGCGAGACGCTGTAACTTCTCGCGATCGCTACGGCTCTTGGCGTTCTGCTGCATCGCCGTTGCCGCCCCGAGACCCTCGGCGAACCATCTCGGAACGCCGGCGCCGCGCGTGGCGACGGCCAAGCTGACGACCGGCGCGAGCAACCGCGCTTCCAGGGTCTCCTCCTCGTCGGCGTCGGTTGCGACGAGAGAGACGTAAGCATCGATGCCATCGAACTGCCAGTGCGACGTCCAATCGCTGGGAACCGACCGCTGCTCGACCATCTTGGCGAACTCGCTGTAGTCGTATCGCTTGGGCATCACAAAGATCGTCGCCCGACCGTGGAAATAGTCCTCGGCCGCGCCGCCGGCTTTCGCAACCGCCTTGGCGACCTTTAGTTTCTGTTCGGCGAGCCGGCCGACCAACTCAAGCGTTGCGGGTGATGCTGGCCCAACGACGCGGAAATGGTCCGTCAGACTCTCGGCGCTTTCGGACCCTCCGGTAAGCTTCAGGTTGGCGTCCGCTTGCGTCGCCCGTCGCAACGACATCTCTTCGCTTGTCGCGTTGGCCGCCCAAGCGAGCTGACTCATCACACGAATCGGCTGCGACTCTTCGCCATCCAACGTCGCCCCTTCATCGATCCACTTCGAGATCAACGCGATCGCGTCGTCAGCCAACGCTGGTCGACCTCCGGCCGGCATCCGTTCTCCATCGGAGGCGGTCCCACGAAGTTTCTTGACGAGCAGGCTCGCCTCGCCACGACCGGGCACAATCATGGATCCACTGTCGCCGCCATTCATCAGCCGCACAAAAGTGTCCATCCGCAAACCGCCGCGCGTCTGCATCGCATCGATGTGACATCCACTGCAATTCTGAACGAGTAGTGGTGCGACATCGGAAGCAAAACTCACCGTTTCCTTTCCTGTCGCCCGCATGACTTTGGGAGCCGGCGGTCGGGGCTGCGCGGGTGCCGGTGCGGTCGCCGCGGTGAGCATCGCGGTCGGGTCGGTGCCATCGAACTGGGCACCCTGAATCACCCAGTCCTTGAGTGTCTTCAGTTCCGCTGGCGTGACCCGTGCGCCGCCCCGAGGCATGTCGCCCGTTTCGATGGTCTCGATCAATCGACTGCCGATCGCGTCACCGGCGAAAACGACAACTCCTTCGGGCGGACCTTTCATCAGCACCGCGTAGGACGCCAAACTGAAATCGCCTCGACTTCCTTGCACGTGACAACGCCCACACTTGGCATTGAGGATCGGTGCCACGTCCTTTGTGAAGCTCACTCCCATCGCGGGCGTCGTCGGTGGCGGTGTCTTCGGGTCGGGCGACGGCGTCGAAGGACTCACGACCGCACCCGGCAGAGGACGCGCGGGCATCGCAAACGGAGGCAACGAAATACCCTCCAATTCCAGCAGCACGTGGACCTTGTCCATTCGCTGGATCAAAGGCACCAGTTTGTCGTAAAAGTCCGGGTTCTTGCCCTCAAGCGCCTTGTCCAGATTCTTGAGTGCCCGTCGAAGATTGGTGCCGGCCGACTCAAACTTGCCGTTGAAGTAGTCTTGTTCGGCGCCGCGAACGGTCGCCTGAATCGACGATCCCATCCGGATTTCAAGTTTCGACAACTCGGCTGCGTGAACCTCGAGGGCAAACGCCATCAAAAGGCAAACCGCAAGAGAGCAATGCTTGGTCCAGAGCGTCCGTCGATTCATCGTTGATCTTCCCGCAAAAACAGCTTCGATACTCGAGTTTAGAACGCGCAGCTGCCGAAAGCGGTTCCAGAATTCCAACCGTTTCCACGCCAAAAACGCCCCCAACCGATCGAGGTGGCCATTCCCTCAGGCGAGAACGCTCGGCGACAAAGGCCGTTTCGGCGGGCTGAATCAAGGAAAATGAACCGCACAAGACCGACTACCCACGATAGCCGTTGGGATGTCTCCGGTGCCATTCCCAGGCGGTTTCGACGATCCTTTTGACGTCAGTGTACTCAGCGCTCCAGCCAAGTTTTTCCTCGGCAAGCCTCGCGTCGGCCACCAGTTCCGGCGGATCACCCGCACGCCGGTCCCCCATCACTTCGGGGATCGGGTGACCGGTTACCTCCCGGCACGCCTCGATGATCTGACGCACGCTCGTCCCGCGACCGGTACCGAGATTGACGCAGATGCCCTTCCCGGGCTCCAACCGCTGCAGCGCCCCGAGGTGCGCTGCGCTGAGGTCCTCGACGTGGATGTAGTCGCGGATACAGGTTCCATCGGGTGTCGGATAGTCGTCGCCAAAAACCGTGATCTTTTCACGCTGCCCCAACGCCACCTGTAACACGATCGGAATCAGATGCGACTCCGGATCATGGTCTTCACCGATCGTCCCGTCGGGGCGGGCACCAGCAGCGTTGAAATACCGCAACGCTGCATAGGCAAACCCGTAGGCAGCCGTATAGTCGGCGAGCGCTTGCTCGAAAACCAATTTTGTGAAGCCGTAGGGATTGATCGGCTTTTGAGGCGTCGTCTCCGGAATCGGAATGTTGTCCGGCTCTCCGTAAGTCGCCGTCGTGCTGCTAAAGACGATTTGCTTGACGTCCGCCTCGCGCATCGCGTCCAACAGTTCCAACGCCGCGATCACATTGTTTCGATAGTAAAGCGCAGGGTCATTCACCGACTCGTTGACCAGCGCGAACGCCGCGAAGTGCATCACGGCATCAATCTGAAACTCCTTCAGAGTCTTCACCAACTTTGCCCGATCCGCGAGATCTCCCTCCACAATCAAACCCTCGGGGACCGCCGCCCGATGACCGCGAGACAGGTTGTCATAAACCGTGACCCCGTGCCCCGCGTCGAGCAACGTTCGGACGGCATGGGAACCGATATAGCCGGCACCGCCGACGACAAGAACATTCATGGATTTCTAAAGCTAAAGACTGAATTACGTCGAATCGATAACGGATGCGAGGAGCGCGCGATGACCGAATGGATGCGACGACCGATGCACCCACGATGGCCGATGCACCGCGACCACCGATTCACGCAGCGCCCTTTCAGTCTTCGGATCACCACGCACGATGGCAAAACGACGAACCAAGCTGCAACTGATGCGCGAGGCGGGGCCGCCCCCAAAACCGTCGCGATCGATTCATTCCATCATCCGAGACTTTCTAAATTATCTACGCGGCGAATGCCATCTCGCGGACAACTCGATCGCCGCCTACGGTCGCGACCTGCAAAGATTCGCCGATTGGGCCGGAAAACGTCGGCTCGAAAAAATCAAAGTCGGCGATCTCGGTGAGTTCATGGGGGTCCTCTTGGAGGCCGATCTCGCCCCGGCCTCCGTTTCACGCTCCGTCGTCGCCGTCCGCACGTTCTTCAAGTACCTTCAACTGGAAGGCATCGTCGAAGAGAACCCTGCGGAGTTATTGGCGGCGCAGAAACTCTGGCAACGTATCCCCGGAGTCCTTTCCCAAGCCGAAGTCGAGACGTTTCTCGCCGCTCCGAGAAAGACGGACGCTTACTGGCAACGCGATGTCGCGATGCTCGAGGTCCTCTACGCAACCGGTTGCCGTGCGAGCGAGGTTTGCTCGTTGAGACTTCGCGATCTGAACGTCGAACAGAAACATCTCAAGTGCACCGGTAAGGGCGGTAAACAGCGAATGGTTCCGCTGGGCACTGCCGCAATCGAAGCGATCGATCGCTACGTCACTGAACTTCGCGACGACTTGGCGGCGAAGCTGAAGTATCCCGTCGATGAGCTGTTCCTGTCCCGCACCGGCCGACCGCTCGACCGAATTCACCTGTGGAGACTCGTCAAATTCTACGCACGCCGCGTGGGCATCGATGAAAAAATCAGCCCCCACTCCCTGCGACACAGCTTCGCGACACATCTGTTGGCCGGCGGAGCCGACCTTCGCCAGGTCCAAGAGATGCTCGGCCACGCCAACATTCAAACGACGCAGATCTACACGCACGTCGACCACACCAAACTCAAGCGAGTCCACCGGCAATTCCACCCACGGGCATAGGGCCACTCACAAGTCCAGCAGGCAAGAATCAAGGTGGTTTCGAAAAAGAGGTGGAAAGTCGCAAGGAAGTTCAGCAGGCATTGGAACGCTAGACGAGGATGTTGTTCACCTCACGAGACACTCATGCATTTGCTGATACTCGAAGACGATCACGAGCGGATTCGACGGTTTGGCGCGTTGTTGAAAGGCGACGATACGATGACCGTCGCGCGCACCGCGCCGAGCTTCATCGAGGCCTACCGACTGTTGACCAACGCTCCCGATCTGATCTGCCTCGATCATGACCTGTTCATTGACTTGCCCAGCGACCCCGACCCAGGAGACGGGCGGGATGTCTCGAATTTCCTCGTCACCCAAGAGTCGATTTGCCCCGCGTTGATTCACTCGACCAACGCCGATGCGGCGGATTCGATGCTGTTTTCAATGCGGGATGCCGGTTGGCGAGTCGAGCGAATCGCGCCGCTCGGCGATGATTGGATCGAAGCCTACTGGTTTCCGACGGTGCTCGCGATCTTGTCGTCAGGACAACGCTGATTCCCGCAGCGGTCGATCGACCGAATCGAGTTTAGAGAACGTTGACGCGACCCGACGGCTGGGTAAGGTGTGCCCAAAACGGGGCATCGCCCCCACAGCTCTCGTTCAACCTCTCGGACACGCCATGCGAAAGCGATCGCGCCGGCCCTCCCGTTGCCAAAGCCCTTGGGCATGCCGAACACTCGAAGCTCGGTTGATGCTGGCGGGCGATGTCGCCCCGTCGGTAGCGACTGCTTCCGGTGACGTCACGGTATCGAACCAAACCGAGCCGACGAGCGCGATCGTCTTTCTCGATGCCGGGATGGATGAATCAGATGCGCTGATCGAGTCCATTCCCGAATCGGCCGAGCTTGTGCTGCTGCAACGCGATCGCGACGCCATCGAGCAGATCACAAAAACCCTCAATGACCGTCGCGACATCGAGACAATTCACCTGGTCGGACATGGAGGCGTTGGCCGAATCGCGTTGGGCGACCAGCTCGTCGATTCCAAGACTCTCGTCAAACGCCGCTCTGAGATTGCGTCTTGGGGCAAAGCACTTTCCGCGCACGCCGACATTTTGGTCTACGGGTGTGACACCGGCCAAAGCTCCGCGGGCCTGCGATTCGCGTGTCTTCTGTCCGAAATCACGGGCGCGGATGTGGCCGCATCAACGGACACCACGGGCAACGACCAACAGGGAGGCAACTGGGTTTTGGAGCGCCACATCGGTTTGATCGAATCCCCGGCCCTCTTCGATCCGATCAAGCAATCGAATCTGGAGATCACTCTGCCGATTCAAATCCGCGCGGCGGGAAGCACGGGGCAAGAGACGATGGAGTTGCAAATCAATGGCCAAGTCGTCGCGACCTTCAACGATGTCGGCGGAGACGCCGAGGCGGGCCTTTTCCAGACCTTCAACTACGCGGCCGACGGAGTCGATCCGAGTTTGGTGCGTGTCGCTTTTACAAACGACCTCTACTTGCCCGACCAAGGCCTTGACCGAAACTTGCGCGTCGACAGCGTCATCATCGATGGAACGACATATGAATCGGAAGACACGTCCGTTTTCTCGACCGGAACCTGGAAGCCTGAAGATGGTATCACCCCGGGCTTTCGAGAAAGCGAATTCCTTCATGGCAATGGATATTTTGAATACGCCGGCGCGAGCGGTTCGACACTCATCGTGACGGCATCCGGCTCCGACGGCCGCGAGAATTTTGACCTTCGAATCGACGGCGACACGGTCGCATCGTTTGCCTCGATTGGAACGGCCGAACGGGATTTCACCTACGTCGCAAACACCATCGTGACGCCGGATCAAGTGAGCATTGCGTTTACCAATGACCGCTATGAGCCGGACGTCGGCATTGACTACAACCTCGATGTGAATCGCATCTCGATCGACGGGGCCACCTACGAGACCGAGTCGCCGAGTGTTTTTTCGACGGGGACTTGGAAACCAGAAGATGGAATCAGTCCTGGTTTTCGCGAGAGCGAAACGCTGCACACCAATGGCACCTTCCAATACGGCAGTAACAGCACATCACCACTGCCAACGATTCGAATCAATTCCGGCGGCGATGAATACATCGACGCACAGGGAAACACGTGGCAAGCCGACCAATATTTCGACGGCGGCAACCTCTTTTCAACCTCCGCATCAATCTTCCAGACCGACGACGATGCGCTCTACCAAACGGAGCGATGGGCAACCGATTTGTCCTACGACATTCCGATTGAGAACGGGGCGTACGAGGTCAACCTGCACTTCGCTGAGATCTTCTTCGACGACTTCGGGCAACGCATCTTCGACGTGACCCTGGAGGATCAATTGATCGAAGACGACTTGGATATCTATGAGCGGGCTCGCAATGCCTTCTTCCCAGGTAACAACAACGCCCTCGTCATCAACTCCGGGCAAGTTCTGGTGAATGACGGTGTGCTGGACTTGGAGCTTTCGGCGAGCGTCAACAACGCCAAACTGTCGGCGATCGAGATCAAGCCTCTCACCGGCCCTGGGTTGTTGCTGTCGACATCCGGCGGGATTGTCGTCACCGAAAATGGCCCCGGCGACAGCTACCAGATTCGCTTGAATGAAGCTCCGTCCTCGAACGTGGTAGTCAGCCTCGAGACCGACTTCGGCCAGATATCCACCGACAAGTCCTCGTTGACCTTCACGCCCAACAATTGGCAGACCCCGCAAACCGTGTTTGTCAGCGCGGTGGACGACGCCGATGCGGAGGGCGTGCAATTTGCTTCGATCAACCATCGAGCCGTCAGCGGCGATCCGCGCTACAACAACCAATCATCGTCTCTCGATGTCCGCGTTGAAGACAACGATGTCGTTCCGATCGAGTTCACTCAGCGAACGATCGCCTTCGTCGAAAACCCGACCACCGCTGCGTGGGGCCCCGACGGTCGACTCTACGTGGGATCGACAACGGGCACGATCACCGCATTGTCACTCGACAACAACGACAGTGTCATCGCGACGGAAACCATCAGCACTTTGTCCGGGCTTTCGAACAACAATATTCTCGGGATCGCCTTCAATCCTTTCGAGAGCAGCCAGACGCCACGAATCTATGTGTCGCACAGCCAGCTTTTTGCCAACGGAGGCTCCAGCTTTCCAGAAACCGAATTGTCGCCGTATAGCGGTGAAGTTTCCGTACTCAGTGGAGGAAGCTTCGAGAACATCGAACCGCTGATCACCGGTTTGCCGGTCTCGAATCACGACCATGGCATCAATGGACTCGCCTTCGACAATGCCGGTGATCTGTACGTCGCTGTGGGCGGCAACACGAATGCCGGCATCGTGAACAGCAACCTCGGCGGGATCCCGGAATCCCCGTTCTCGGCGGCGGTCCTCAAAGCGGACATTTCCAAGGCGGACTTCAACGGAGACATCGACTATCAACTCGTCCCCGGCTTTACACCGCCAAGTGGTCTTAGTTTCGACGCGGCCGACAGCCAGACCTGGGGCGACCAAGTACGCGTCGTCGATGGAGTCGATGTGCGTGTTTACTCGTCGGGTCTTCGGAACCCCTATGACATCGTCTTCACAACGGATGGTCTGTTGTACGCGACCGACAACGGGCCCAACAACGGATTTGGCGACGTCTCAACGGGGCCGAACACCCAAGTGCCAGTGACCGGCGCTCCAGACGAACTGAACCTGCTCGCCGATGGCTCGTATCACGGTCACCCCAACCGCACGCGCGGCCTCGAAAACCCGATCGAGAACATCTACTTCGGTCCCTCGGAAAATAGCACCGGTGCGTACACCGCTCCATTGGCTTCGCTGCCCTCCTCGACAAACGGCATCGATGAGTATCGTTCGCTGGTCTTCGGCGGGCAGCTTCAGGGCCAACTCGTAACACAACGGTACAACGGCGAAGTCATCTTTGTGGAGCGTTCGAGCGACGGCTTCTCCGCCATCGGAAACCAGTCTTACAACACCATCGCCGACGGGCTGGACCTTGTCGTCGGAAGTGGAGGCACGCTATTCGGCATCGATTTCGCACAAGACCGGATCACCGTCGCGACGCCGAACGTTCCGAACCCCGAGACGGTCGCCGCCTACGACCTGTCGGTGTGGCGGGCAAACGCGGAAGGAGGAAGCTCATTCACGATTGGCGGAACCGGCTTCGGCAACTTCTCCGACACGACGGTCACGATCGGGGGCGTCGACGCTCAAGTCACGAGTGTCTTCGAAAATCGAATCACAGGCGTCTTTCCCAACCTCACTGGTTCCGCCGGCGCGTTCGTGGACGTCATCGTGACTTCGGCGGGAGTCACCTCCCGACTTGATCAGGCATTCCTTCCACTCGTTTAATGGCGACGGCGGCTGCTTGAACGGGAAAAACGCGAAAGACATGATCGGAGTCGCAAGCTCCAGTATGGAGAGTGCCCATGTCCAGCTAGTGCCGCAGGAATTAAATAACGCTGCTTGGAAAACGGTAACCCGACGCGTGAGCGAGGGATTCCAGCCTTTCCCTTGCTCACGGGTCGGGTTACCAAGCAAGACCAATTCGTTCCCGCAGCACTAGGCCGCGCGGCTTTGTTTCCCTCGCGCCTCGTCGATCCACTTTTGAACCTCAGCGACGTCGGGTGGCGAACCGCTGCGAAGGATCCGCTCGCCCGCTTTGGTCACCGCAAAGTCAGCGATCTCGGCCGCCAAGTCCCCAGCTTCCTCGACGGCGAGCTGATCGACGGCTCGACACTCGACGCCGACCAGCAACTGCGCCTTGTAACCGCAGAGTGATCCGAGTTGGCAAACCAGTCGGGCTTGGTCCTGCCAGTCCACCAGTAGTTCTTCGTTGATCCAGCGAGTCTCCAAACGCTCGGCCATGTCCACGGGATCGGCGGCCAAAAATTGGCCGATGGTCTGGATGCCGATTTTGGCAAATCGTTTCGCGGTCTTCGGTCCGATCGACGGTGCATCGACGAGATCGCTTGCCTCGGAGACCCGCGGCTTGGGTGAACTCGTTTCACCGCGACGATCCGAAGGTGGCTCGGACCGCTTTTCCGCTCGTCGATCGGGTTCATGCTCGGTCGGCCGTGACACGGATTGCAACGGTGTCGCGAGCAACTCGGGTTTCGGCTCCTCGGTTCGAGGTTTCTCGGTTCGAGGTTGTTCCGGCGCACTCGCCGGAGACTCAAGAACGTTGGGTTCCGGTGTCTCAATCGTCGGGGTGTCGATAGGAGAAGGCGTCGTCGGCGGGTGAGAAACGACCGGGATTCGTTGAGGTTGGGGCTCGGGCTGTCGCTTCGAAACGGTTTCTCTTTCCAGCGTTCTTCGCTTGCGAAGTGGTGCGTTGCTTTTCACCGAACGCACTTCCGCCGGCAAGTTCTGCTTCACGGTCCCCGTTCGATTGTATTCGTCAAGAATCGCGGCGACGGCGCGGCGTTCGTCATCGGATTCGAACTTCTTCACGATCCAAGCCGACGGCATGTTGATGCCCGCCATCAACGTTGGAATGGTCGTCGAAAACGATGGAATGTCCACGTTACAAGCGTAGGCGATCCGATCGATGATGCTCGCCAAGCCTGTAATCGCATAACCGAACATTTCGGCAAGGATCGTCCGTGACTCGGAGTTTAATCCCGCGGGCGGATTCTTTACGCCACGCGCAAAATCATAGATCTTGATGATGCGATCGTAGTGCGGATGGGAGAGTTCGGCGGCCCGTGTGACGGCATCCCGAATCCAGTTCGCCGACTCGGGTGTTTGGAAAACTGCTTTGGAACCGCTGTTCTCCCACTGCGTCAGAATCTGCTCGTACGCCTTGCAGACACTCCACTCCATCGGACGATGCACCACGCCTTCCGCGTCCGACGAACCGGTGTGCAGCGGCATCAGTGGATCGGTGAAATAGTGCGACAGCACGCCGATGCAGTAGGCCGCTTCACCCCAACGGCGGCCGTCGAGCGCATCGATCGAAGCGTCAAACCACTTCTCAGCCGCTCGGCAAGCGCCGCCCCAGTAGTTGTCGCCGACGTGCAACACGTGGTTTTGGAAGTCCCGAAACTTCTTGTCGGGATCCTTGGCTCCCAAGAGGTATCGCTCATTCTTTGCGAGCAACAGGCTAGCAAGCCGACCGCCCTCTTCCGTCTTCACGTACTCCAGCGCGTCGATGGCAAAGAAATGGTGCGTGCTACGGCAATGCGCCGCGCGCAAGATCGTGATCAACATCGACATCGAAGTTCCTTCCCTGCGATCGCTCCGGTTCAAACGAACAGTACGCGAAACGCCCGAGAAGCAAAAGATCGATCGATCATGCAGTACACTGAGTGCAGGCGATCTGATCGACGTGGGGCTGATCGATGAAACGTGGGAGGAGCGTTTGATCGACGAACAGGCCCAGCGACTCCGTCAGTTGCTCGAAGATCCCGACGGCTAGCGGCTCAATCGGACTTCAACGCCGCGTTTGGCGGATGCCATTTCTGCTTCACGCGCTCGCGAGTGATCTTCCATGCCTGTTTAGCGCGGGTGTTGTGCTCGTCGGATCGGCGATCGAGGGGCCAATTCGGATCGGGACGATGCGCTTCTGCAAAAATCTGCTCAGCGCGAGCGACCAGCTTGGGCTTTTTGTCAGCGATGTTCGTTGTCTCGCCGACGTCGTTCGCAAGGTCATAGATTTCGATTGATTTCGTGACTCCGTTCCTCACCGCCTTCCAATCGCCCCATCGGGCGGCCTGGATCGGTTTGCCGAGGTGAAGCTCCCAATAGAAATAGTCACGCTTCGGCGCTGCGCCGCCCTTGAGGTAGCTCACCAACGACTTGCCATCAGTTTCGTATCCCTTGGGTGTTTGAGCGTCGCCCAACTCAACGAACGTCGGCATCAGGTCCCAAAAGGCCCACGGCTGATCATCGACGCGTCCGGCCGGTACGGTGCCCGGCCACCATGAAATCGCGGCTTGCCGCAGGGCACCTTCGTACATACCACGCTTGTAACCGCGGAGCCCGTTATTGGCTTGATTGAACAGGCTGCCCATCTCCGAATCAGGTGCGAAGGAGGAACCATTATCGCCGCTGAAAACAATCAACGTGTTCTTGTCGATGCCGAGTTCCCGGAGTGTGTCGATCAGTTCGCCGACATCGGAGTCGAGCCGTGTGACTTGCGCGGCGTATGATTTCTGCGCGAGCGACCAAGGCCTATCGGCGTAGACGCCGACCTCATCGATCTCGTGCCGACCGTGTGGAAGCGTAATCGCGTAAAACAGAAAGAAGGGTTCCTCGGAATGGCATCGGACCCATTGAATCAGGTCTTTCTGAATCAATTCCTGCGCGTAGGTTGCTCCGACTTTCTGGCCGTCATTGCCAGCCAGTCGAAACGGCTTGTCGTCATCGTACAGGTAGGTCGGGAAGTAGGAGTGCGCGTGGCGTTGGCAGTTGTAGCCGAAGAAATGATCGACGCCCTGTCGCTTCGGACTGCCCGTGCTGTCGAAAAAGCCCATGCCCCATTTTCCGAACGTCGCGGTCGCATAACCCGCCGACTTCGCAACTTCAGCGATGGTGACGGTTGCGTCTGGCAATGGAAGCTGTCCTTCGGGAGGAACTTCATAGTTCCCGCGAACGGGACAGTGTCCGCAATGTAGACCGGTGAAGAACGAGGAGCGGCTCGGTGCGCAAACGCTGGTACCACAATACGCTTGCAGATACCGAGTTCCCTCCGCGGCCATCTGATCAAGACGCGGCGTCTGGATTTTGGTTTGTCCGTAGCACCCAAGATCGCCCTGCGCGACGTCATCGCTGAGAATGAAAATAAAGTTGGGCTTCTCGCTTGCGGGTCGTTCGGCACCGGCATTCAAACCGAACAGTCCCAACAGAAGTGCGAGCAACAGACATCTGATCGCCATCGTTTGTTTCAGCCTTTCGAATTGCGGAGTGCAAGGCCGCTCGACGCGACCCCTCGGAATCGGACATGATAGCCCAACCGTGACGCGTTGCCTTGCTACTCGGATTGCCTTGCTACTCGGAGGAGTCGACTCAGTGGCGATTTATCGACTGGGTGAAGATCAACCCGAACTCGACCCGAGCTGTTTCGTCGCCGAAAATGCCTCGCTCATCGGCAAGGTCATTTTGGAATCGGAAGCGAGCGTTTGGTTTTCGGCGGTCTTGCGCGGCGACAACGAGCCGATTCGGGTCGGTGAGCAAAGCAACGTTCAAGACGGCGCGGTGCTGCACACCGATCCTGGCTTGCCGCTCACCATCGGTCGACGTGTCACCGTCGGTCACCAAGCCATGCTTCACAGCTGTACGATCGGCGATCAGTGCCTGATCGGCATGCAAGCGATGATTCTCAACGACGCCGTGATCGGCAGCGGTAGTCTGGTCGCGGCAGGCTCGTTGGTCACCGGCGGCAAGCAATTTCCAGAAGGCTCTTTGATCTTGGGACGCCCCGCCAAGGTCGTTGGCGAGGTCCAACCGCGACACCAACAAGAAATCCAACGAGCCTGTGAAAGCTATCTACGACGACTCACTCGCTACCGCGATACTCTCGCCAACCTCCGCCAATCGGACTGACGAGTGCGACAGGGAAACGAATCAAGCTGGAAAACCGCGGACACTTGCGCTTGCACGTGACTACTGCAGTCCTTTCGACGTGATCGACGATGTGCCGAATCCCTTTCGGTATTTCGGCTTGATGATCTTGGCGGGGATGATCGACTTGGTGAAAAAGCTTGGGTCTGGCTTGACCGTTCTCAAGACCGCCTGCTGAATCGACTCACCGTCCTTGAGTGTGATGCCGCTCGCGGCACCGCGGACTCGCTTGAGCGCGAACACCGCGGCGCCATTCTTGGTGATCGAAATCGTATGAATCCAGGGTCGGAATGTCACCTTGGTCGACGGACCCGACGTCGGGCCGAATGGTCCCGAGAAACGGAACATCGAACGAGCGTACTCTTCCGTCTTGGGCTCGCCCTGCTCGAGCTTCACCACGACGCGCGTCGTGGTGTTCGATGACTCTTTCCAACCGTTCGCGGCAAGCCTGGCTTGCAACCCACTACGCACTTCCTGGACCTGATTGCCGGGCATTCCGTTGAGCCGCATGTCGATGGAATACGTCGCGCCTTCTTGCAAATCGAACAGTTCATTCGGCGAGACCTTTCCGATGGCGGTCTCGACGGCGGCATGCGGGATCTTGACCGACACTAACGTCGAGGTTGATTCGCGTCCCCTGCGGTCCTGGACGATGGAATACAGCGAGCCGCCCCAAGACTTCGCGTTGTCGGGTGCACGGTAGCTCCAAACCGCCATGCCACGCTTGATGTCACAAAGCAAGTCACGCCCAAGCATGACGTGTTCATTGTCGATCCATTCAACGCTCGATGGTGTCGCCGAGGAGACGGGGATCGATCGCACCATCTCGCCGTTGTCCAGCGAATACACACTGACCATGTACGGCATCGACGTCGCCAGCCAACGTCCGTCCGGCGAAAAACCAACCTTCGGCGTTCCCTCGCCCTCGACTTCGATCACACCCATCGCCTCGTAGGTCTTCCCACTTAGCAATGAAACGCGTCCCGGCGCCGTCAGCGCGATCAAGTCACTGTTGCCACCGATTTGAGCTTCGAAGTTGCGACACTTGAATTGTCGAATCGCTCGCGGTTGTTCGAGGGACCAGATTGTCAACGTGTTTTTCTGTGAAAGCGTCGCGAGACGGTTGCCAGACAAGAAACCCACCCAGCGAACCTCGCCGAAACTGCCTTCGCCCGCCGTAAACTGATAGCGACCACTGACGCCATCGGACGTCACGTCAAAAATGGCTAGGACGTTTCCTTTGTCAAACGCGTTCTCGACGTTCACACAGGCCAACGTTCGAGCATCGGGTGAGACCGCCATGATCTTCCAAGCCGCGCCGCTCGATGCGAGCGCGACGGGTTTGCGATCGGTCATCGCAACTTTGCCGAAGTTAGAGTATGACTGTTTGCCGCCGCGGCCCCAGAGATACACGTCGACGAAACACACCGGGTTCGCGCCAGCGACTTTCAATTGGAGTTTGGCGAAGAACTCTTTCTCAAGCGGCAAAGTTATCTGCCGGTTGGCTTGGGGCGCGATATTGATCGGCGTGACCCGGCCGGCGTTCCAAGGCATGGAGCCAAAGTTGATCGGGTCGGCTTCGCCAGATGGCTTTGACACATTTCGCATCGGGATATCGCCCGGCGTGCCGGTGCCTGACGCTTCTGGCGATGCCCCTGATTTCATCGAGCCGGCATCGCTCGAATCGATCGGCGCGACATCAAACGGATTCGATGGCTTTCCACCCAATGCCTTCTCTGCCGAAAGAAAGGCTTTGACAAAGGCTTGATCACCCGAACTCAGACGACTGAGCGGCACGGGGATCACATCACCATTGGACTTGCGAAGTTTCACCGTCGTCCCATCGGTCTCCGTCATCGCGGCGGACAGATCGAATGACCCCGACGCGTCAGACCAAGAGCGGACCTCACCGAACGCGGACAGCGTACCGGTCGGTTTTCCCGCGAGACAATCACCGATCACGGCGATCGAAAACAAGACACCAAGGACGAGAATCCTCAAGGACATAGACATGGCTTGCTTCTGGGAGGAAAGCGGAAAGCTAATACCGGATAGTCGCGTTTGCGATTCCGTCTGGGAGTGACGGGTCATCATAAACCGGCGTCGGGACGTGTGTCGTGTCAAGCCTGCGGCGGACGCGACCTGCGGCGGACGGCGAGAATCGATGAGATCACCGCCAACGCGAACATCGCGGAAGGTTCCGGAATCGCGGTCGCCGACCAGGCAAAGCCAAAATCAGTTTCGGTGCCACTATTGATTACACCAAAGCGATTGACCTGGAGGGTGTAGTTGCCGGTCGTTGGGATCGCGAAGTACAGGTGTTCGAGATTGTCGATCCGACTTCGCGATGCAGCGACCGGTGTACCATCCAGAAGAAGCGTCAGGTCCAAGTCGTCGAGAGAACCTTGCACGTTAAAGCTGTCAAAAGAGTTGATCACACCGTCGCCATTGTCGATGTAATCCACTTCTCGAAACCACGTCAGCGTCGCCGTCAACATTGAACCGGCGGCAAGTTGCTGCTCGAACACGTATTCGAACGTCTCGGAGTCGCCAATCGTTCCGTAGTCCCAGCCGATTTCATCGATCCGTCCGGGGCCCTGTTTGCCGGCACGGTATTGATCATACAGAGCCCGTCCGTCGACTTGACCGGCGCCCAACTGATCGTCGAGAGGACTGGTGACGGTGTAGACATCGTCCACCGTGGATGCGTCGTAGGGGCTCCACTCGCCTCCATTCTTGTCAAACAGATCCTTTTCAGCGCTATTGAGGAGCGTCGCCTTGATCACCAGCGGATCCGTTTCCAAGCCGTTGGTGCGACCGTAGTCGATCTGCTGTGCCAAAAGACCTGACACGTGTGGCGTCGCAAAACTGCACCCGGAAATGTTCGCGTCATACGGACTGCCGAACTCCCAATCGTCATTCAACGATGTGATCAAATGGCCCGGTGCAACGACATCCGGCTTGATCCGGCCATCGGATGTCGGCCCGATCGAGCTATTCGGGTGCACCGTGTTGTATCCGTCCGATGCGCTGGTCCAACCGACCGCGATGGAATTGAAAGACCCCGCCGGTGCACGGACGCTGGGATCGCCGCCGGACGACTGACTGATGTTGCCCGCGCACACCGCTGAAACGACTCCGCGATCCGCCGCCGCCCAATCAATCATCCGATCCATCCCAAGCGTCCCGTTTGAAAACTCACCAAACGTGTTGAGACTAAAGTTCATGACATCGGCTCCGTTCTGAATGGCGAACCCAGCACCATTGGTGACCCAATTGGTCGTATTGAAGCCGTTGGTCGCGGTTAGTACGCGCGAGTTGATATAGCGGGCATCCGGCGCGAGCCCCATCAGATTCGGGTCCGCACTGAGAATGATGCCTCCGACCTGGGTTCCGTGACCATGCTGGTCGGTCGGCGATGTACTCTCGTTGGTGAAGATCCCCTCGGCCACCAGGCGGCTATTTCCAAGACTATCAACGCCCCTCAGCGCCGGGTGATTCGCATCGATGCCGCTGTCCAAAACGGCGACCACCACGCCGGTCCCATCACCGAGTAACGTTCGTGAATCATCACCATTGATCCGTTCAATCCCCTGCCCCGCAACCGATGTCGCGAATCCAAAAAGGAAGCACCCGACCGCCACGCCTCGAATCGTTTCATTCATCTTGAACCTCCGAGCCTCGAGCCAAACCCCTACACGGGGAGTGATGATCACCCTCTCAGTGGCAAGGTTCAACAACCGGTTCGAATGTTCACCTGAGAATTCCCGTAGACACACGGGAAACCCGTGGCCAAATTCATGATTGGCTCAGCACGATTCCCGCAATCAACCGTTACTTGATGCGGCGGACGGGTTTAGATCACTCTTGCGGCTTCGCCCCAACGCGGCGAAACGGAAAACGCCTCACTCTCCACGGAGAACCACATGTCTTGGTTGCGTCATTCGCTCGTCTGCCTGCTGCTGATCACGGCCTGCGTTTTTGCGCGGCCAACGCTGGCAGTCGATCATGTCGCTGAGCGGTTTGCAGAATACGATTCCAACTCGGATGGCATTCTGACGACCACTGAATTGACATCCTCAAAAGCGTTCAAGGCGCTCGACACCGACGGCGACGGCAAGATCAACCTGGACGAAGCCCGGTCTGCCGTCGAAACAGGCAAGCTCGATGGCATTGAGTTACCTGACCCGGTGCCTGCCGCGACAGACAAACGGAAATCCGTCGAAACCGAAATCCGTCAGGGCCCCAAGCCGGTCAAGGCGAGCGACATCGGCGTCGGCCGCCAAATTTCGAACTTGACCTTCACCGACATCAAAGGCCGACAAAAGAATTTCGACCAGCTGCTCAAAGAATCCAAATTGCTGGTCGTTGCGATGACCGGAACCGGTTGCCCGCTGTGCCAAAAGTATGCTCCGACGATCGCGGCGATCGAAGAACAGTACAAGACGCGTGAGGTCGCTTTCGTCTTCGTGAACCCGAATGAATCCGAGGACACGGAGCGGTTGACCAACGCGATTCAAACTCATGGCTTCGACGGACACTACGTGCACTGCGTCGACGAAGCGTTGACACAGGCACTCGACGTCAAGACCACCACCGAAGTCTTCGTCATCGACTCGGCGCGAACGCTTGTCTATCGCGGTGCGGTCGATGACCAATACGGTTTCGGCTACATCCTCGACGAGCCACGGCATCGATACCTCACCGATGCGATTCAAGCGGTTCTCGCCGGCGATCGACCACCGGTCTCCGCGACCACTTCACCCGGCTGCGAAATGTTCTATCAAACGGATACTCCCGAACGTTCACTCGCCGTCACCTACCACAATCGCATCTCGCGCATCTTGCAAAACAGTTGCCTCGAGTGTCATCGCGACGGCGGCCTCGCGCCTTTCGCGTTGCAAGACTACGAGAGCGTTCAAGACTACGCAGGCATGATCGCCAGCGTCGTGCGTCGAGGTGTCATGCCGCCTTGGTTTGCTGGCGAGCGTGAAGATTCAAACTTTGAGGTGCGATGGGTCAACGATTGTTCGCTCGCGGCAAAGGACAAGGCCGATCTACTTGCTTGGATCGAGGGCGGTGCCCCCGAGGGGAACCCCGCCGACGCGCCGCTACCGCGCAAGTTCCCCGAAGGCTGGGAGATCGGTGAGCCCGACGTGGTGCTCCAAATCCCTCGATCGGTCGCGATCAAAGCGACCGGGCAAATGCCGTACGTGCACCAGGTCGTCGAAACGAACTTCGACGAGGATCGCTGGATACAGGCGGTCGAAGTCCGTCCGACTGCATCGGCTGTGGTGCACCACGTGTTGGTCTTTGTGCAAGACGGTAAACGACGCTCTCGCAGCATCGATGAAGATGCCGGGTTCCTGGCGGCCTACGTCCCAGGCAATACACATCAACAATATCCTGACGGAATGGCCAAGCGTATCCCGGCAGGCTCAAGACTGATCTTTCAGTTGCACTACACACCCAACGGAACCGCGACGAACGATCAAACCAAGCTTGGCCTCCGGTTTTCGGACAAGCCTCCGACCCGCGTCATCCGCAACACGGGGATCTCAAATCACAACATCAAGATCCCTTCCGGCGCGGCAAACCATCCCGAAAAAGCATCCATGAGCGTGCCAATGGATGTCCGGGTGTTGTCGCTGATGCCGCACATGCATGTCCGCGGGAAAGCATTTCGATATGACGTCACACTTCCAGACGGACAGAAAAAGCGTCTGCTGGATGTGCCGCGTTTTGATTTCAACTGGCAGCTTGAATACCGGCTCGCCAATCCGCTCGACCTTCCCCGCGGAAGCACCATCGAACTGACGGGATGGTATGACAACAGCGAGGACAATCCCGCGAATCCCGATCCGAATAAGACCGTTCGTTGGGGTCCGCAAACCGACGACGAGATGATGCTTGGCTACGTCGAGTACTATGTCACCACCGAAACCGCCGACCAAGTCACGGAGCGAACGGAAGCGGACGAGCCCGCCGAGCCATCGAATCGATGGACTCAATTGTTTCGAAGGGCAGACGCCGATGGCGACGGAAAGGTCACTCGCAGCGAGTATCCCAAGCGACGAATCTTCGATCGACTCGACATCAACAGCGATGACGTCATCACTCTGGAAGAGCTTCTCAAAGCCGGCCCCGAACTGTAGCCCCAACTCCTGCTCGCCGACTAAACGGCAGCCGCGGAAGCGGATCGGAAACGATCCGCAAACCACTGAGAGACACGATCGACGATGGCGCCGCGATTGGGTGTCAATCGAAACGTGTGCTCAAAGTTGGGGTAGTAGTCGACCTGCAGCCGATCGCCGTCGGGCTCCAGTGCGAACATTTCGCGAAACTGGTCGGCGCTCGAGATCTCGCGATAGCCTTCGGTATAAATGAAGAGCAACTGTTTCTTTCGCGCGGTCATCGTTTCGATCTCCCGTGCGACTTCTTCCGCTGGTTTGTCATTGGTAAAGAACTCGGCGGCATCGATACCGCCGGATTCTTCCACCGGCAAAATGTCGGACGCCATTCGCTTCTTGACCGCATTCCTCAGGAACCGATACCCGAGCCGACGCTGCAACTTTCGCCGACGATGGCCCTCGGTTTCGTAGACAATCCCGTCGAGAAACACGCCACCGACAACTCGGGCGTCGCTCACCGCAATCTGATGCGCGTTGTAGGCGCCGCTGCAGAGTCCGATCGGCACGAATCGATCGACGCCGGTCTCCACCTCCAGCGCGTCCATTGCGTCACGCACATCCAACTGTGCTCGGTCGGTTCCCTCGGGAACGTCGGTCCGAACCGCACTATCGCCGAGTCCCGATAAGTCCATTCGCAAACTCGCGAAACCCCGATTCGCCAAGACGCGAGCGATGTCCACATGCAAACGAAATGGCCCGACGCGGTGAACAATGCCGGCGTTCAAGATCACCGCAATCGGTAGCTCCTTGTCCGCCTCATTTGGACGACTCAACACGCCAAGCAACTTTTCGCCGGCGCCAAATCGAAACACCTGCTCCTTCATCCGAGTGCTCCCTTAAGCATTTCGCGCTGTTCTAGTCGACCAAACATCTCGTCAATCGTGTTGACGATCACCTGCGTCGTCTTGGGCCGCAGCCAAGCAACTTCCAAGTCCGAAAGTTTGCCCCAAGAGTCTTCGTCGGCCACCCGGATCCGTTTTTGCCAGCTCGGCTGATCATGCTCCGAGTGAGTCTCTTCCAACTCAACTACCAACTGTGGAACTTCAACGCGAGCCAAGTCAATTTCCAAGGACTCGACTTCATCAAGCAACTCTCGACGATAGAGCGTCCCAAGTATCTCCTCATACGAATCGTCGTCGACGGTGGCAACTTCCTGATACCAGAGGTCGATCATCGTCTGATGCGTTTCGCGCAGTACGCGAAGATAGTCACGCCCATTGATGACCGGCTCCCATACGACCAGCGAATGAACATCACCACGGCGACGGGCGGCTTCAGCGGCGAGTGCCGCGCCAGCGCGAAGGCCCAACACCATGACGGACTCGGCTCGGGAAGCTTCCTTCAAATGGTCGATGGCCGCGTCGATGTCAGCCGCCCACTGGTCGGTTGCGACAACATCCTGCGGTTCTCCAAACGAATCGCCGAGCCCACGGTAGTCGAAACGCAGGACATCGCAGCCTCTGCGCGAGAGTTGATTGGCGGCGAGACGCAGCGCCCAGTGTGTCCTCAGGTATTCCTGTCCGATCGGAGGGCAAATCAACACGCTCTTCGCATGATCGCCCCGAACCCGCGGCGGGTGATGGATGGCGAACAGCCGCGATGAATCGGGTCCAAAAAAACTTGCGCTCATCTCAGTCCCAGAACCCCTTGAGTTTCGCTATCAGACCGTCGCGGCTCGCGGCCTGGCGATCGCCCTCGACGCGTTCGTCGTTCGTTGCGTTTTCCTCCGTCTCGGTCACATTGGATGACCCGGACTCCTCTGTCATCGATGACTCCGCGGCGAACCGGCCTGATGCCCCGAGTTTGGCCGCGAGCTGTCGCACCGTGTTCACGAGAAAGTCCTGCGGCCCCAGCTTGACCGAGGTCTCCGATTCGATCCGTGCGATGACCTGCATCACCAGCAGCGAGTGGCCGCCGATGTCGAAGAAGGTGTCATCGAGCAAAACATCTTCGTGTTCGAGAGCGTCTCGGCAGATCTGAACGAAGTAACTTTCCGCAGGTGTGGCGGTTTTTTCCCGCGGTTGTTCCGAATCGCCGGAGGATTCGGCACTCGGTTGTGGGAGTTGCTTGTAGTCGATCTTGCCATTGTTGGTTTGCGGCATCTGATCGAGTCGCACAAAGTGATGCGGGACCATGTAACTGGGCAGCGTCTGGCGAAGGTGTGCGCGAAACTCCGACGCCTTCCCGCTTTGTTCCGGCTTGTCGATCCAGTAGGCGACCAACCGCGTGTCACCCGGTGAGTCCTCGCGAACGATCACGACGCACTGCTGGATCGCGGAATGCGACTTGAGGTTCTGTTCGATCTCGCCCAACTCGATGCGGAAGCCGCGGACTTTCACTTGCTTGTCGTTTCGACGCAGGAACTCGAGATTTCCGTCGAACCGGTGACGGGCGATGTCACCGGTCTTATATAGCCGGTCGCTCACGTAGTTCGTGAACGGATTGCGGTATCGATTTCGAACAAATCGTTCTTCGGTCAAGTCGTCTCGATTTCGATAGCCGAGGGTGACACCCGCACCGCCAATGAACAATTCACCTTCGCAACCCGCGGGGACTTCGTTTCCATTTTGATCGAGCAGATAAATCTGCGTGTTACCGATCGGCTTTCCGATCAGTATCGGTGCCTCGGGATCACTGATTCGATAAACCGCCGACCAGACCGTCGTTTCGGTCGGCCCATACATGTTCCAAAGTTCGCCACATCGCTCCAGCAACGGACCGACCAAGTCGCGCGGCATGGGCTCACCGCCGCAAAGGATCTTCAGATCTGACTTGCCTTGCCACCCAGATTGAATCAGCAACCGCCACGTCGCGGGCGTCGCTTGCAACAGCGAAGTGTCGTGACGGCGAATCTGCTCCGCCAACTGCTCCCCGTTGGAAGCCGTGGCGGCGTCAAGGATCACGACCTTGCCACCGGAGATCGTCGGCAGGTAAAGCTCCAGAACCGCGATGTCGAATGACAGTGTTGTCACCGCCAGCAGCGAGTCGTCTTCACCAAACCCCGGTTCATCGCGCATGGAGTGCAAGAAATTCACGACCGGGCCGTGTGGAACCTGAACACCTTTCGGTTTCCCAGTCGATCCCGAGGTGTAGATGACGTAGCAAATCTCTTCGGGTCCGACCGCCACCTTCGGTGTGGTTGTTTCGAGTGCGTCGATCTGCTCTTGGCACGCGTCGAGTTCGATCTGCTGCTTGCCGAACGCGGCGACACGATCGCGAAGACTCGCCTGCGTCACGATGATCGAAAGCCCCGAGTGGTCACACATGTACTGGAGGCGATCGGTGGGATAAGCCGGGTCAAGCGGAACATAGCCCGCGCCCGATTTCAGAATGCCGTACAGATTGACCAGCATCTGTTCGCTGCGTTCGACACAGATGCCGACGAGGTCACCGGAGCGAACGCCACGCTGCTGTAGAAACCGCGCGACCTGGTTGGAGCGGTGTTCCACTTCAGCGTAGGTAAGTCGGCGGCCGTCGAATTCAACGGCAATCCGATTGGGCGTCGCTGCGGCCTGGCGACTGAATTCATCGTGCAGCGTCGCGTCGACGGGATACTCCATTTCGGTCTCGTTCCAATCCACGATCACCCGCTGGCGCTGAGCAAGACTCATCAAGTGATACTCACCGATGCGACGACCGGGGTCCCCTGCGATGCCCTCGAGAAAGGCCTCGAATCCGCGAAGGTAGAACTCGATTGCGTCTCGCGAGTACAGGTCGGCGTTGTACTGGACCTGTAGTTCGATGGACTTGTCTTGATGGATCACCCCGTTGATGAACCATTCGAACTTCTCGAAGCAGCGGGGTTCGACGCAGGCCGTCACCGTGAGACCCGCAAAGCCCCACTCGCTCGTATCGACGACGGGATCCAAATTCAAGGAGACATCGACGATCGGAGAGCGACTGGGGTCTCGTGGAGGCGACAGTAACCGGATCAACTTTCCAAACGACAAACGCTGGTGCTCAAACGCATTCAGCAATGTCGTCCGCGTCGACCGCAAGAGTTCTTCGAAGGTCTTGTCGGGTTCCACCTTCGTTCGCAACGGCATCGTATTGACGCAGAATCCGATCAACTCCGGCTGGTTGTTTGTGGCCTGACCGGCGGTCGGGATTCCGATGCAAAGGTCTTGTGCGCCGGTTAGACGACTGAGGTACGCACTGAATGCGGCGAGTACGGTGTTGAACAGACTACAGCCGTGCTGTGCCCCGACGCCCCGCACCTTCTCGGCCAGGGCATCGCTGAGAAAGTGGTCGTATCGCCGGCTGCGAAACGTCTTCAGAGTCGGGCGAGAAAACTCGATGGGTGTGTCGAGGACGGGCGTGCCATCGGCAAACTGCTCGCGCCAAAATGCCTCATCGATTTTGCATTGATCCGATTCGTCGTAGGCCTCCATCGCCACCGCGTAGTCGGTGTATCGACCCGCTGGCGGTAACGGAAGCGGCGACGCCCCGGCGAGTTGATCGTAGAAATGCCCGAGATCGCGACAGAAAACAGCGAGCGACCATCCATCCATCACCGTGTGGTGTGCATTGAACGTCAGCTTGTGATGGTCATGTGCCAGTTTCTGAAGCACGAAACGGATCAGTGGACCGTGAACCAGATCAAACGGTGTCGTGCCTTCGTATTGGATGAGTCTCGCCGATTCGGCGTCCAAGTCCATCTCGCCCTCGGACCAATCGATCACTCGAAAGTCGAGTTCGAGACGGTCATGAACAACAACGGATTGCCCGTCCGCAGTAAAGGTGGATCGGAGACACGCGTTGCGATCGATCACTTTCTCGACCGCCGCGCGAAGGGCTTTCACATCGAGATCTCCCCGAAACTCGAGCGAACTGATTTCGTTGTACGCGCAGCTGGCCTCTGGACTCTGTTGGCTCGCAAGCCAGATCTCAAGCTGTGCTTCCGTCGTCGCGTAGGTCCGCTGACGATCGGTGTTCACCACGGTAACGGAGGCGACGGAGGAAGCGGCGAGATTCGCGGTACTCATGAAAAAATTCGTCTTAGTCTTGTCTTTTGGATCAACAGATAGCGTGGGCCAATGTCTAGAGCGAGGCGCCGACTTGCAAAAACTGTCCCGGGTTCAGCGTGTCGGGAACGAACCAGCCCGCTCGACCGTTCTCGTCGGTCCCCAGTCTCGCGCCACGTTGTGGCGGGCGTTTTCCCTCCACACCCGGCGAGATCGTTCGGTAACCTTCACCAGGCATGAAGCCATGCCGTTGACATTCGACAATCGTGTCGCGCGTCGCTGCAACCATTTCATCGACGTGTTGTTCTCGGTGTGCGAGCGTGAGCAAACATGGTCGATGATCCCAGATGTGCATCCCGCGTCGACGTAGACCAGCAAAGAAGACTTCGCTGTAGACCAACTCCTGCTGGAATTGAATCTTGAACAGTGAACCAAAGTGGGCAAGAAACATCGGCGCATCGAGTTGCTTGAAGACTCGATTCATTTCTTCGGCCAGATAGTCACCCAGCCGATTGAGTCGGTCATACATGGCGTTGCCGCCAGCCTTGAGATGTAGCAAGATCGCCTTGGATGCCGCCAAGGTCAGCGGGTGCCGAACGAAGGTTCCGGCGTAGTAGGTCATCCCAGCCTCGGGACGGCTATCATCACCAAATTCCCAGAAACCGCCATCCAGTCCGTCCATGTACTTGGCCTTGCCGGCGAGGACGCCGATCGGCATGCCGCCACCCACGATTTTGCCGTAGGACGCGAGGTCGGCCTTCACACCAAAGTGTTCTTGTGCACCGCCGAGCCCGATTCTCAATCCGGTAATCACCTCATCAAAGATCAGCGCGGTCGGTTCATCCTTCGTCAACCGCGCGAGTTCTTGCACGAACTCTCGCGGCTGAAGTTCTGGACGGCGACTCTGGACCGGCTCAACGAGGATGCCTGCGATTCGATCCAGGTTTTCGCGGATCGTTGTAAGTGATTCGTCGGTCCCATAGTCGAGAATGAGCGTGTTCTCGACGTGTTCCTTTGGAATGCCGGTCGCCGCTGGATAACTCTTGAGTTTCTTGCTGCCGCGGGCAATGACTTCATCCAAGATGCCGTGGTAATCGCCGTTGAACATCACGATCAAGTCACGTCCGGTGGCGTTGCGGGCTAACCGCGTGCAGCCCAGAACCGCCTCGGAGCCGGTGTTCGAGAACGCCATTCGCTCGCTCCCGGTGATGTCGCAAAAGAGCTTCGCGACCTCACCAGCGAGCGGAGACTGTGGACCGATCGCGTAGTCTCGATTGACCTGATCGGAAATCGCTTCGACGGTGATCTCGTGTGTGTGTCCCAGCAGATTGGACCCAAACCCGCAAGTGAAGTCGATGTACTCATTGCCATCGATGTCCCACAAATGGACGCCTTTGGACCGATCGACGACAACGGGAAAGGTCATCTCCTTCATGTTCGGACGGAAGCCAGACACCGTTCTTGGGTCCGCCAGATAGCCACGATGCTCTTGAGCGTACGCTTTGCTCTGAGGCATCATCACGTTGTGCATCCGGATGATTTCATCCAAAGCAGCTTGCTGTGTCTCATCGAGGTCGCCATCGTTCAGTTTGACGGTCTTGAAACGTTTCGCCTTCGGCGCGAGCTCCGTGTCCGTTTCATCTCTGCTGGACGACGCCACGGGCGTTCGAGCGTTTGTCGTTTCAACGACGGGCGTTTTTGCTGCCGGCGTCGCAACCGAACGTTGTTCGCTCGACGGAGGACACGCGTCGGTTTTTGGCGCGGCTGGCGATGATGCCAAACCAAAAACTTGCAGTTGTTGCTGCATGAGTTGCAACTGAGCTTGAAGTTGCAGCTGCACGATACTGTGAGCGCCCGCATCGGGTGTCGGAAAGGTGCCCGGCGGAGTATCGCCCGAGACAGGCGTCGGGTGTTCCGTCGGCGTGATGCTCTCAGCAGCGAACTCGGCATCGTCTGGTTCGGTGTTCAAAGACCGATCAGCCGTGGTCGCGAACTTGTCCGCCGGCAGTCGCTCGTCGAACCACTGCGCGAGCGTCTCGACGGTCGCGGTTTCCTCAAGCAATTGACGAAACGTAACGTCAACGCCCATCTCTTTCTGCAAAGCCGCCGCGGTTTGCGTTAGCACGAGGGAATCCAAGCCCATCTCAAAGAAGGTCGTGTCGCCATCGAAGTCTACGAGATCAAATCCCGACGTGTTCTCGAACACGGTCTGGACGCTCTCGATGATGGCATGAATTCGATTCACGGCGGAAACCTCCGGGATGGAAATGGTTGACGGTGTCGTCGCGGAGTGATCGGTGTCTCTCGGAACCGGCGCGTGTTCGGACCCGACTGCGCCTCGCACCGGGCTGTCTTGCCTAGCGTCTTGCTGGCTGGCGTTCTGTGGCGCGCCCGGCGCGACGAAATAGCTTTGACGCTGAAACGCGTAAGTTGGAAGCGAAAGATGCTCGGACTTGACGACCGGTTTGCCGTCGCCGGAGAGCCTTTCCCATTCGATCGTGACACCCGATGCCCAAATCTGCGCGACCGCCGTCAGCGTGGTTTGCCACTCGGCGTTCTGGTCGGCGTTATCCGTCAGCGTTGGGATCGCAAGCTGGCACTTCGGGTCCGCGGCGTGTTGCTTGGCGAGTGTCGCGAGCGTCTTTCTGGGTCCTAGCTCAAGCAAGACCCGACTTGGATCACCGCGGTCTTCATCCCAGATCGCTTTGATCGCGTCAGAGAATCGGACGGGGGCACGAAGATGCCGAGCCCAATAGGCCGGGTCAACCGCCTGCTCGTCGGTCATCCAGTCTCCCGTCACGGTCGAAAGGATCGGAATGGTCGGCGGACGCAGTTCGAACTGCGACACGAATTCTTCGAACGGATCGACAATCGCATCCATCATCGGCGAATGGAACGCATGCGATGTGTGCAGCAACCGGCACACGACATCTTGCGACTCCAGTCGCTCGCGGAGTTGCCCGACTTGATCGTCCGGACCAGCCACGACGCAAAGACTCGGACCGTTGTAGGAACCGACCGCCAAATCACCCGACAGCAGTGATTCGACTTCGGACCCCGGGAGGCGGACGCTCATCATGCTCCCGCCCGGTAGTTCTTGCATCGCGCGGCCGCGCTCGGCGATCAGCTTCAGTCCATCTTCGAGTCCAAACACACCCGACGTGCAAGCCGCGGCGAACTCACCGATGGAATGGCCGATCAAAGCCGACGGCTGCACGCCCCACGCGAGCCAGACTTTCGCGAGCGAATAGCCCAATGCAAAAAGCGCGGGCTGAGTGAAACGCGTGTTCTTGAGAATCTCCTGGGCAGACTCCTCGTCACCTTGCTTGGGAAACAGAACGTCTCGCAAGTCACGGCCGAGTAAGGGAGTCAAGATTTCGCCGCATCGATCGAGGCTTTCGCGGAAGATGCTCGACCGCTCGTAGAGGTTGTGCCCCATGCGAACATACTGCGCACCCTGTCCCGGAAACAGGAAGACGACTTCGCGTGAGCCCGAGGCTTTACGTCTGATGAAACGCGGAGCCTTGCGGGTTTCCAACAACTCCACCGCTTCGGTCGTGGACTCCACGACAACGGCTGCTCGATGCGAAAACGCGTCGCGGCCAAATTGCAAGGTGTCAGCGACTTGATTCAGATCCAACGGCTGTTCGCGAATGGCGGCGGTGAGTCGGCCAACGTTCTCGCCGAGCGCGGCGTCGCTCTTCCCGGAAATCGGCAAGATGGCGAGCGGTAGCCGGTTTGAGGAAGTGTTCGTGTCCGTGTGTGACGTTGTGACAACGGATGGAGCTTCTTCGAGAATCACGTGCGCGTTGGTTCCGCCGACACCGAACGAACTGACTCCGGCGCGGCGTGGCTGTTCACCTCGCTTCCAATCGCTCAGCGAACTGGCAACGTAGAAAGGACTGTTCTCGAAATCGATTTGCGGATTCGGGCTTTGGTAGTGGATCGTCGCCGGAATCTGCTCTCGATGCATCGACATCGCGACTTTGATCAATCCCGCTGCGCCAGCGGCCGCCACGGTGTGGCCGATGTTGGCCTTGACGCTACCGATCGCGCAGAACTGTTTCTTGTCGGTCTGTGATTCGAAGACCGTTTGCAACGCGGCGACCTCGATCGGATCACCGACGGGGGTCGCGGTCCCGTGCGCCTCGATGTACGAGATCGTCTCGGGATGAACGTCCGCCATCGCTTGGGCCATCGCGACCGCTTCGGCTTGCCCGTTGATACTCGGTGCCGAGAAGCTCGCCTTGTCGCCGCCGTCGTTGTTGATTCCGTAGCCTTTCACCACCGCATAGATTCGATCGCGATCTCGTCTCGCATCCTCCAGTCGCTTGAGTACGACCAAACCCGCACCGTCACAGAAGAGCGTTCCGGCGGCTTGGGCATCAAAGGGTCGGCAATGTCCGTCGGGCGTGAAGATGCTTCCCGTCTGATGGACGTGCCCGCTGTGTTGGGGGAAATGCACCGAGACCCCTCCGGCGAGCGCGACATCGCAGTCGCCACTTGCCAAGGACTTGCAACCTTCGATCACGGCGACCAGCGACGTCGAACACGCGGTGTTGACATTGATCGCCGGTCCGTTGAGATTCAGCGCGTGCGCGATGCGTGTCGCGAGATAGTCCTTCTCGTTGTAGAGACCGGCATTGAATTCGCCGATTTCGCGGAGCCGCTCGGGGTTGGTCAGCAGGTTCTTGCTGAAGTAGGTCGTTGTGTAGGCACCGGCCCAGACACCGACGCGTTGCTGGGTCTTGGAGGGGATGATGCCGGCGTCTTCCAGCGCCGTCCACGCGAGCTCAAGTAAGACTCGTTGTTGAGGATCAGTGATCTCCGCGAATCGTGGCGGCAGGTTGAAGAACCGCGCATCGAATTGATCGGCGTCCTCGATGATGCCGCGCGCGGCGACGTAACCCGGGGACGATGTCTCGCGTGAGTCCAAGCTTGGGTCGAGCTCCTCGCCGGAAAAGAACCGAATGGATTCGCGACCCTGTACAAGGTTCTCCCAGTACTGTTCGAGATCCTGTGCCCCCGGCATCTTTGCCGACATGCCGACGATCGCGTAGTCACCCGAAACGGATCGCCGGGGCGACTCGCGTGTCGCCAACCGCGCCATCAGAGACGCCTTGCGTTGCTGTGTATTTAGGAAGGAATCGATCGTCGGGCTGTCAAAGAACTCACCGACGGTGACATTGATGGACATCTCCCGTTCGACACGCGAGACGATCAGCGCGGCGCGCATGGAATCGCCGCCCAGGTGGATAAAGTTGTCGTGGACTCCGACCGCGTCGACTTGCAGTAACTCACTCCAGATCGCGGCCAGCTGCTTTTCGGCCGCGGTCTTTGGTGCGGCGAAATCCACACCGATGTCGGGCCGGGCCGTTGACGGAGGCGGGAATGCTTTGCGATCGAGCTTCCCCGACGGCGTGTAGTGAAACTCGTCTACGGTGACGTTACCCGAGTATATGGTGCCCAACGTTATCGTCACCGTAGACGAGTTTCACTACACGCCGTCGGGGAAGCTCGAT